>JACMJD010000121.1 GCA_014380825.1 Phycisphaerae bacterium
CCACGCCTCGTGCAGCAGCCACCCGCCAAGATTCACGCCGCGGAGCCGCACGATATCTCCCGTGCCATGAGCGGTGCGGATGTTGCGGCCGTTGGTTTTCAGGAACAGATCCACACCGGCGGCGGTGACGGATGTGTCGGTGAAAGTTGCGGCGTTCAACTTCGCCGCATCATTCGCACCAACCGCCAGGCCGGTGCAAACGGCCGCGCCCATCGTGAGGTTGATGCCGGCGCCGATCTGCGTCCAAGCCGCGCCGTCGTTTGAGTAGTAAGCGCGGAACGTATTGCCGGTCCGCACGAGTTTTAGAAAAGTCGGCGCGCCAACACCCGCAACGCTTCCCCCGCCGGTGCTCGCGCCGCTGGCGGCGTTGCGGTATTCGAAGTTCACGGACGACGGCGTGAGAAACACGAACGCGTACGGCGAATTCGTGCCCGGCCGCTCGCGGATCATGATGCCCGACTTGGCGAACACACCGGTCGACTGGAGGCTGCGGACGCGCGTGGTGATCGTGAAGTCACCGACGTAACGCTGATGCGCGAAGTTGAATTGCTGCTGATCGCTCCAGATATCCCCGCCGCCGCCGCGGATCGTCCAGGTCAGGCCGTCGAACGTTGCCGAACCCGCCTGCGCGGGCGCGCCGATGTCGGCATCTTCCCATCCGCCAGGCAATACGCTCACGCGACTGAATGTTGCGGTCGTGCGCGCCGCGTTCGTGCCCGCGGCCGCCGCGATTCCGAGGTTGATCGTCTTGTTCATGACGATCGTTCGGCTCGTTCCGATCGGGTTCCACGTCGTGCCGTTCTGGGAATAGAACGCCGTGAACGAGTTGCCCGATCGCGCGAGTTTCAACCATCGCGACGCGCCAATGTCTGCGATCGTCCCGCCCGATGCGGACGCAGCGCCGGCGCTGGTGCGATAATCGAAGCTTACGGCGCCGCTCGGTGCGATCGCGACGAGCGCGACGCCGGCATTGGCGGCGGCGCCGTCGCGAATCATCAGCCCCGCTTCAGCGCCGGCGGCGGTGTTGGTGAGGCTGTCGACCCTGGCGATCAGCGTCACATCGCCGACGTAAGTCTGATTCGCAAAATTGAAGCTGTCACTCGTCCCGCCGATGCCGGTTCCACCGGCGCTGAGCGTCCAGGTTGAGGCGTCGAAGGTGGAGGAACCGGCCAGCGCGGGCGAGCCGATGTCCGAATCCAGCCAATTGTTTGGAGTCAGGCTGACATTGGTAAACGTCGCAGTATTCAGCGCGCCGCTGTTCACCGCGCTCACGGCCAATCCCGCTCGCGCGGTCGAGTTCATCGAGATCGACTGACCCGTGCCGGCTTGAAGCCACAGCGCGCCGTCGTAGGAATAGCTTGCGGTGAACAGACTTCCCGTTCGGTTGATCTGCAACCAAATCGGCGCCGACACAATTCCGTTCACGTAAATCGCCTGCGCGCTCGCGCCGGCCGTCGCGCGCCATTGAAAGGTCACGCTTTGACTCGACGTGACGACCAGATCCGCGAACGCCGCGTTCGCGGCCGTGCCGTTGCGGATCATCACGCCGGCTTTGGCGTATTGGCTTGTGTTCGTGATCGAAGCAACACGCACGATGATCGCGCCGTCGCCTTCCAGCGAGCGCGAGACGAACTGGAACTGATCCGACGCATTCCAGATGTCCGTGCCACCGCCGGCGACGGACCATGTCGCGCCGTTGAAATCAGATGAGCCCGCGACCGCGGGCGCGCCGATGTCGCCGGCCGTCCAACCGGAGGGCACCGCCGCGAGCGTCGCGCGAATCGCGGGACCAGAATCACTGAGGATCGGTTGGATCGGACCAATCGGATCTGCCGCCAGGAACACACGCGCTTCTAAAGATTGGATGATGAACGGACGAGCACGCTTCGACATATGGTCCATCTTTCACAGCTCGCGCCCATTGGTGCGGATCATCAGGGAATACCAGCGGGCTGAGTCTTTCAGCGTGCGCTGCTGCGTTGTGTAGTCTACATGAATCAGCCCGAATCGCTGGCGATACCCGTCGGCCCATTCGAAGTTGTCAATCAGCGACCAGTGGAAATAGCCGCGCACGTCGACGCCCTGATCGACCGCGCGGCCGAGCTCGCGCAGATATCGTCGCGTGAAATCGATCCGCTGCGGATCGTGCACCGCGCCGTCGAGCGACACCCAGTCGAGACACGACAGCCCGTTCTCGGTGATGTAAATCGGCAGCTTATATCGCTCGTAAATGAAACGCGGGCCCCAGTACAACGACTGCGGCGCGACGGGCCAGTGATACGCGTTGATCGCATGGCCCGGCTCGCGCGGAACCTCTTCGGCTTTGCCGTTGCCGTTGCAGTGAATCGGCTGGCCGCGATAGATATTCAGGCCGTAGAAATCGAGCTTCTGGTGAATCGTGTCGAGATCGCTCTGGGTGACCTTCGGAAAATCGTCGCCCCAGGCGCGCAGCGCATCATCCGGATAATGGCCGAGGCAGACCGGATCGCTGAACAGCGTGTTGTTCCACAGATCGCGTTTGCCGGCGGAATAGGTTCGCGCTCGCGCGGCATCGACATCCTTCGCCGAATCCGTTGCGGGATACGCGACCTCACCGACCGGCGCCCAGCCGATGGTCGGCTTGATCTTGCAGTGCTCGCGCAACATCTGAACCGCGCGTCCGTGTGCGAGAAGTGAGTGGTGCGCGCCTCGCAGCACGTCCATCCAAGCCAACTTGACGCCCGGCGCCTGCACGCCGTCGCGATGGCCTAGTTGCAGAAAACATTGCGGCTCATTCAGCGTCACCCAGTGCTGCACGCGATCGCCGAGCCGCTGCGCGATCAGCTTGGTGTATTGCGCGAACCACTCCGGCGATTCGTGGTTCAACCACCCGCCGCGGCAATACAACTCGTACGGATAATCCCAGTGAAACAGCGTGACGAATGGCGTGATGCCGGCTTCCAGCAGGCCGTCGATGAGCTGATCGTAAAACGCCAGGCCGCGTTCGTTGGCGGCGCCAACGCCATCCGGAATCACGCGCGGCCAGCAGATGCTCAGCCGGTACGCGTGCAGGCCGATCTCTTTCATGAGCTGGATGTCATCACGCCAGCGGTGGTAGTGATCGCACGCGATCTCGCCGGTGTGACCGGAAAAGATCGCGCCGTCCTTGCGGCCGAACATGTCCCACACGCACATGCCGCGGCCGTCTTCGCGCGTCGCTCCTTCGATCTGGTACGCAGCAGCGGCGGCGCCCCAGACGAAACCGTTCGGAAACATATCGACAACTCCGATGGATTCCCGGTTGCTGGTGCAGTCTCTGAAACAACGCAGCGCGCCGACGAAGGGATCGACGGCGCGCTGCGTGCGGAGGAGAAGATCACTTCACATTGCGACGACTACGTTTTCTTGCCGCTAAAGCGGCAAGCCCACTGAGCATCAGCGCGCTGGTCGGTTCGGGCACAGAGTTCAGGAACCCGGTTGCGTACTGTTTGCCGAACTGCTGAAAGTGGTTCATCACGAACTGAAGCGCGGGTGCGTCCATGCCCGTGTCGCTGCGGTCGCTGCCATCGAGGTAGCTCATCGCGCGACGAAGCGTTCCCGATTGGGTGTTGAACGCTTGATCGATCAGCGAGTAATCGTCGAAGTCGACGATGCCGTTGTAATCGACGTCGCCGTTCGACCATCCGGTGCGGTTGTTATTGAAGCCGGAGTCGATGCGCGAGTAGTCATCGAAGTCCACAAGACCGTTGAAGTCGGTGTCGCCGTAATACGTGTACTTCACCAGGATGTCGCTGCCGGCGACGGTGAAGCCGTTGAACAACGCCCCAGCGCCCTGAGCGGCGTGAAATTCGGCGCCGGTGAGAGTGCCCAGCGTCTTATTCTTCGGCGTCGCAGCGCCGGCGGCGCTGCTGGTCAGGCCGGGTTGATCCCACGCGCCGGCATTCCGAGCATGCGCGATCTGCGCGGTGATGTCGGCATACGAACCGCTCGTGACGACCAGATCATTGTCCGTCAGATCCAGCGTCGCCGTTGGTGTAGCACCGCCGGCGATCGCGAGAGTCGTTACGCGGCTTGCGCCATTGTCACCACCGTTTGCGGCCGCCTTCACCGTGCCGCCGTTTACGTTGAGCGCGGCAGCGCGAACGTTGTTCAGCACCAACGTCCCGCCGCCGGTCTTGGTGATCGATGACGCCGTCGGTTGAAGCTTCGTCACATTGATCGTCGCAGTGCCGGCGGTATTAAAGGTCGCGTCTTGCGACAAGTTCAGCGGCACATCGATCGTGTGACTGCCGGATTGAGCGGACACGCCCGTTGTCCCGGCCGGATCCTGGAGCGTGATGTCGCCCGCGCCGGACAGCACGTAACTCTGCGAGTTGTTGAACCGAACTTCGCCAAGCACGACGGAGCTGGCGACGCTGACCGTCTGCGTCGCGGTGATCGCGCTGTTGAACTGCGCGACGGACCCCGCCCCGCCTGGCGCGCCGCCGAGCCAGTTGCCGGCGTCGGCGAAGTTGCCGCCGGCGTCGACGTTCCAGACGTGTGCTTGTACGAGATTCGCGTTGTCCCACAGCATCGCGCCGCGCGCGCCCCAGGTTGCGAATTCCACTTTCACCTGCGTGGTATTCGCCGGCGCGGTGGCCGTGAGCGAATAGTTCGCCCAGGGTTTGTTCGGTTCAAAGTCCGCCGTGTGCAGCACGTCCTGACTGATGACGACCGAATCGACGTCCAGCCAGATCAACCGGATTTCGCCGGCGATGTTGTCCCAGTCTTCGGTCCCGCTGTCCGCGCTGAAGGTGTACGCGGTGCCGGCGGTTCCCGGGTTCACCTGGAACCAACCGCCGCCACTGCTCCACCATTCGCCATAGTTCCCGGCGTTGACGTACGGCGTGGCGTCACGATCGAACGGATCGTTGGCCGGATCATTCTTGTATGCCGCGAACGCGGTGGGGCCGAACATCCAATTGGTCCAGCCATCCGGCAAATTGTTGACGTCGGCGTCAAGATTCAGATTGCCGTTAATGAGCAGATCGGATGCCTGCGACGGTTGAGCGAATACGCTCGCGCACGCGAGCGCGAGAATCGCTGCTGGAACTTTCATCTTCATCGTTTGTCCTCCACTGAAAACCGGGGAATGTTTCCGCTGTGAACAATGTAGAATCTGCCCGAAAACGGGCAACGCCGTTTTCCGACAAAGCTTCGTCGTTTTGAGACAAACGAATTTGGGTCGCGTTACACGGTTGCGCCGGCAACCGTGATCGTGCGAAACGCCGTGCTTTGCAGGCGGCGGTATTCGGTGGGTGTCATCCCGGTCAGTTGATGGAAACTGATGCCGAACCGGCTGGAGTTGCTGAAACCGCAGGAGTCTGCGATCGCGGGCATCGCTAACTGCGTGGTCGTCAACAATTGTTTGGCGCGCTCGATGTGTGCGCGGCGAATCTCCGAAAGGATCGATCGGCCCATCGTCAGACGGAACCGGCGCTCCAGCGTTCGGCGTCCCAGCGGCACACCATCCAGCACATCTTCGACGCGGATGGGCTGGTCGGCGTGCTCGCGGATGAAGGTGAGCGCCGCGATCACATCGGCATCGGCGATGGCCGAGACGTCGGTGCTCTGGCGCGTCACCACGCCGCTGGGTGCGAACAGGATCGGCTCCTTCGGCGGGCGCGCGCCATCCAGCAGTCGATCGAGCAGCGCGGCCGCTTCGAAACCGATGCGCTCGGTGGGCAATTCGATCGACGAGAGTGACGGCATGACCAGCGTGTTCACCAAGTCGTCGTTGTCGACACCGAGGATGGCAATCTGCTCGGGCACTTCGATTCCCGCGCGCCGGCATTCGTTGAGCAATCGATGGGCCCAATGATCGTTGCATCCCATCACCGCAACGGGCTGCGGCAACGCGCGGGCCCATTCGGGCATGTCCTGTTTGCGCGGATCGCACACGTGCAGATCGCCACCGATCTCGGCGACGCGCTTCTTAAATCCCTGCAATCGCAGCAGCGAAAACCCGTGATCGGGCGGCCCGCAAAATCCGAAATGCTGAAACCCGCGCCCGCGGAAATAGTCGGCCGCGAGAACGCCGACGGCGTGGTCGTCCGGGATGACGGTGGGCAGCGCGATATCCGGAATGAAGTTGCTGACGTTTGTCGCCGGGATCTTTTGCGCGATCACGCGCTTCTGGAATTTTGCGCTGCCGACCTGCGCGATCACGCCTTCGACATCCCAGTCTTTCACATCCGGAATTTGCTCGAGCCCCCAGCGCGGCTCGACGGTGATGATCCAGTTGCGCGGTTTCGCGTACGCCATAATCCCGCGCACCACGCCACGGCCATACGCGCCGACGACGTCGATCGGCAGACCGATCTTGCGTGGTGTGAACGAACGTTTGAATTTCGCCTTCATGCGGAAACCTGTGGTGATTGTATCGGCGTCGTGTCGCAAAACGAAGAAGTTTTGTCGGAAAGAGGCGTGGTCAGGCTGCCGATCAGACTGTAGGTTTTAAATCAGCGGAGTATCTGGCACGCACTTACAATTCACTCGCCCGTGCCGCAAGAGATGTGTGGAGGACACGACATGTCTGATCAATCGCATCCGTCGAAGGTTCGTCGCGCTTCGGGCTTCACCCTCGTGGAACTCTTGGTGGTGATTGGCATCATCGCCGTCCTCATCTCAATCCTGCTGCCGGCCCTGTCCGGCGCGCGTAAGCAGGCGAAGCTCGTCCAATGCCAGTCGAACCTGCGGCAGATCGGACAGGCAATGGCGATCTACGTCGCGGAATGGAAGCAGACTTTTCCGCCTGCGATTCAATACTGGTGGGACTACGGCGCGCTGACGAACTACGACTCGCAACAATACAACCCGGCCCGCACGAAGCTCACACGAATAGGCCATGACAACTTCAACAATCAGGCGACCTACTGGTTCCCCGCGGCGACGCACGTTGCCTGGCCGTGGGATTTTGTGAATCCGAACGGACTGTTTCCGCCAACGTACGTGACCGAGTTTTTTGATCAGCCGCGCTTCCTGCCCAGTACGCCAAACGGCGCCAACGGTGCGACTGGCCGACCGACGGTGCAAAAAACCTGGAACGATGTGAACCCCGCGTGGCGCTGCCCGGAATTGATCGCCGGTTCCGCGCCGGCGCCCTGGCTGCTCAACAAGTGGGAACCGCACTATCGTTACAACTTCCCCTACGCCGCCGGTGTGAAATCGACTTCGCCGACGAAGTCATCGCTGGCCGTGCTGTTCCGCGATCAGTGCTGGCCGGATTGGAAGCCCGGCGATTATCCGCACGTGCGCGGTCGCAATGCGCCCGGCATCAACGTACTCTACGCCGACTTTCACGTGGACTTCGCGGCGCTGACGGAGATGAAAAAGGCCGGCTGGACCGGCACCGGCGAAGGACACTTCACGAAGTTCAGCTCCGACGGCTGGAAAAAATAGAACGCCACACACACCCGTTTCTCAATGAGGTGATGCCATTCGTATCGCGATCATCGCCCTGCTGTGCTTCATCTCCGTTCAATCCACATCTGCCGCGCAAGGCGATGAAAAGCTGCCGTGGCTGCGCGCGGACGGCGCGAAGATGGTCGACCCATCCGGCAAGCCGGTCACCCTTCGCGGCTGCAATCTCGGCAACTGGCTGGCGATCGAAACGTGGATGCTCGGCGGCACGATCACCGGGAAAGATCAGGGCCATCTCACCGACATCCTGCGACAACGCTTCGGCGACGGTCCCGGCTACGCGCTGTTGGAAACGTATCGCGAGCACTACATCACCGCGCGCGACTTCGAACTGGTGAAGAGCTTCGGCTTCAACATCGTGCGCGTGCCGTTCGACTATCGACTGTTGCAGGATGAAACCGCCCCGTTCGCGATGCGGCCGGATGCGTTCAAGTGGATCGATCGAGCGCTCGATCTCGCCGAGCAGGCGGGCGTTTATGTGATCGTCGACATGCACGGCGTGCCCGCTGGACAGAGCAATCAGCACCATACCGGCCGCGAGAATCAGACGCCGGAGATCTGGGACGATCCGGCCGCCCAGCAGCGATTCATCGATCTGTGGATTATGATCGCGACGCGATACAAAGATCGCAGCGTGATCGCAGCGTATGATCTCGTCAACGAGCCTTACGCCGACTACAAAACCGACATCACCTCCACGCTTCGGCCGTTGATGTTCAAGACGTTCGAAGCGGTGCGCGCGACCGGCGACAAGCACGTGATGTTTTTCCCCGGCGCCCTTGGCCGCGGCGTCACGTTCTACGGCGACGTTCGCGCCAAAGGCTACGATCAGTTCGCGTTCACCGATCATTATTATCCCGGACTTTTCGGATCGCCCTCGACGCTTGCATCCCACGCCCACGTGATGCAGCGAGACTTCCCCGCCGCCCAGCGCTATCTCGATGCGCAGCGCGCGCCGATGCTTGCCGGCGAGTTCAACGTCGTGCTCGATCGCACGGGCGGCGAGCTGATGATGCGGAAATATTACGACGAGTTCGCCCGCCGCGGATGGATGGCCACGATGTGGTCGTACAAGATGCTCAAGCGCGACGCGGGCGTGCAAGGCGACAACTGGTACATGGTCACCAACGGCGAACCGTTGCCTGCCGTCGACATCAATACGGATAGCCGCGAGACGATCGAGGCGTACTTCAAATCACTGTCGACGATTCCGCTGGTGGCAGACGAGCCGCTGCGCATCGCGCTGACTTCGCCAACCGCCCCGCCGCTCGAACTTCCCGCGCCCATCGATCTTCCCAAATCCGCCCCAACCGCGCAAAGCGCGAACGGTTGGACCGGCGTGGCAGTCGGAGACGCGGGCGGCGGACTCGAATCGAAAGAGGGCCGACTAACTGTGATCGCAAGCGGCAGCGATGTCTTTGGCAGCGGGGACAACTTCTACTTCGTCCAGCGCGCAGCAGCATCGAATCAGAAGCAATTGATGACCGCACAGGTCGATGGCCTGCTCGAGAGCGGCGCATACGCCAAAGCGGGCGTGATGATTCGGTTCGGCAAACCAGGCGACAAGTCATACGCATCCGCGCCGTGCGTCATGGTGAACGTATTTCCTGACGGCGGCGTCGCATTATTGAGCCGGGCCAGTGCGGGGGCCGCGGCAACTGAGACGAAGCGATATCCGGGACCGCTGCCGCGACGCATCGGACTGATCCGCGACGGCGCTCGGATCATCGGGTTGGCGGGCGACGACGCCGGCAATTGGATCAACCTTGGCGAGGTGGATGTTTCTTCGCTTGCCAATCAGCCCGCGCAATTCGGATTTGCGACCACGAGTCAGCAAAGCGGCGGATTCACGCGGGCCGAGTTCTCCAAAGTCGAGCTGACGACGGTCGATCCGGCGAAGCTGAAATTAGAGGACAAGTTCCAATCGGCGAAGCATGCCGCCGCGGAAACTTCCGTGAGCTGGAACTCCTGGGGCTCGATCAAGCTCGGCTCGAAGGAAAAGGGAGACTTCAACTTCACCGGCGGCGGAGATTCAGGCGTCTGGCAGGACGTCACCGTTAAGCCCGGCGAAGCGTATCGCTTCTCCATTGCCGTCACGCGCGACGGTGCGGCGGTGAAGGATTCCGGCGCGGTTGAGCTTCGCCTTGAAGCGACACTGGCGGGCAAGCAAGTCGCGATCGCGTCGCGAGATTTTGACCTCGACAAACTCGAAGGCGATGGCGGCGCGAGCGTTCTCAGCATCCAGGGCAGGGCCGCGATCGAAACGCTGCGGCCACTCATCCGTGTCGTTCCGAAAGCTGAACACGGGAGAAACCTCTCGCTGCGATTCGACAATGTTTCGCTCACGTCCGGCGGCGCGACCGTTTCGATGCAGCGCGCCAGTGCGTCGGGCGTGGAAGATGAGATGGCCGTGCCTCGCGATGCGATCGCGAGGCGCGATCTCACGTATGCCTCGCGCGAACGCAACAATGAGCTGAAGCTCGACCTGTTTCTTCCACCCGGCGACGGGCCGTTTCCACTGGTGACCTGGATTCACGGCTGCGGCTGGCATCTGGGCGATCGCGCGAGCTGGACGCACATGAACTTCGCGCTGCGCAGCGGTTTCGCTGTCGCCAACATTGATTGTCGATTGTCGCAAGTCGCGCCCTGGCCCGCGCAGATTGACGATTGCGGCGCGGCGCTCGATTGGCTCACTGCAAACGCGTCAACGTATCAATTGGACGCGAATCGCATCGCCGCAGCCGGTGAATCCGCAGGCGGTCATCTGGCGGCGATGCTCGCGATCCGCAACACTTCCGCCGGTTCGCGCGGGAAGATTCGCGCCGTCATCGACTTGGCCAGTCCGACGGATCTGGCATCGCTCCATTCGCAGCGGCCCAATCTAACCCACGCGATTGACCAGTTGCTTGGCGGCCCGATCGCTGCGAAAACTGCGACGGCGAAAGAGGCTAGCCCGATCGCGCATGTCAGCAGTTCGTTCCCGCCAATTCTGATCTTGCACGGCGCGAAGGATCCGCTCGTGCCGATCTCGCAAAGCAACGCGTTTGCCGAAGCCTTGAAGAAGGCGGGCGCAAATGTTGAGCTGCTCACGCTCGATGCCGGCCACGGCGGAGCGGAGTTCTGGACCGAGCCGATGCGAGCGAAACTGATTGCCTTCCTGCATCGCACCCTGCCGAACGAACAGAAGTCGCCTTAGCACACAACCACTCACCGACAAAGAAAAGCTCGAGCTCCGGCAAAAGAAAAGCTCGCGCTCCGGGTTGGTCCCAGAGCGCGAGCTTGTTGTTTACGAAAACTACGAGGCCATGCTTATCGCGAGCGCCGGCGGGCGACGAGCACGCCGACTACGCCAAGGCAGGCGCCGAGCGTCGTCGGTTCCGGAACGGGCGTGGCGATCAATTCGAAGTCGTTCAGGTAGCCGCTGCCACCTTGCGCGCCAACGAAGTTGATGAAGAGCTGGCCACCCGAGTTGGGAACCAGGCCGCTGAGCACCGCCACCTGCGTGGTGTTGGGAATATTCGGCGGGTTGCCGGGATCGTTCACATCGATCTCTTGAACGTTGATGGACGCGCTGCCTTGCACGCCGGTCAACGCGAAGGTCGTCATGTTCAGGCCGCTGCCCACGCTGTACGTGGTCTGCTGGTTGTCGCTGAAGATATGCGAACCGTACAACCGGAGCGTGTACGTGAAGTTCACGGCGTCCAAACCGTGGAGATCGAACACGCAGGGGCTGCCCGGCGAGGACGAGGCGGCATAGTCGATCGCGGCTTCACCGACTGCGAGGTTTCCCAATGCTGCTTGCGCGGCAGCCGTGCCGACATTCGCGGCCGCCGCAGCAATTTCGGCGGGAGTGGGATCGGGGAACGACGTCGCACCACCCGACGCACCGTTGAAGCTGTCGGTGCCGACCGGAGTAAACCAGCCGATACCGATCGTCGTGGCGCTGCCGTTGATCGCGACGAGATTCTCTTGCAGGGTTCCCGGGAAATGGCTGTTCCAGACATTTCCGTTCGGCTGCGGGCTGGGCGTGCTTACCCCGCGAAATGAGTCGTTGTTGCCCATATCCAGCAAAACAGTTTGTGCCTGCGCCGTAGTCGCAAGCGCGGCCACCACCGAAGCGGCAGCAAAAGTAACGAAGCGGTTCATCGCATTTCCTCCAAATGGCCGTGGCCCGCTAGGCCAGCAGTTCAGGACGTGCAGCGCCGCGCACAACGACGCATCAACTCTCTTTTAATATCCTGGGCAGAGATCTGTCAACGGATAATTTTAACAGTAGTGTTATACTTACATTTGCGGCATCGCGGTCGTGGGGAGACTGCGGACTGTACCGGCTTTGCCGGTTGATTCACCCTCTACAAACTCCGCCCGGCTGGTTTCCAGCCGCTTCGTGCCGGCCCATTCCTGATCGTTTGTGAACCAATCGAAGCACTGGCGTAGCAGTTTGGTGAGGTTCGGCGTGTCCAGGCCGGTGACCGAGGGGGTCATGAACCGGGCGGGCGGTTCGATATTCACCGCGCAAATCGACACATCCTTGCCAACCTTCAGTCCCCGCTCCCAGCAAGCCCGCATCGCCCCCACCGCGGCCGGGAAGGTTGTGCCGACGAACGCGGTCGCATCCAACGTGTCTTGATCGAGCAACTTACGCATTGCGTCGTACGCGCCGGGCGTCGCATCGCCGAACGAGCGGGTCGGGTGTTCGTGCAGCTCGCCGGCCAGGCCGTGACGTTCGATCCATTCACGCCACAGCCGGATCCGTCGCTCGATTTCCGGGTTGTGATGTTGCGTGCTGATGCAGTCAATCCGGCGATGGCCGAGTTTTCGCAGGTAATCGAATACCTTAATGATGTGGGTATCCGGGAAAAGCCGGATCGACGGCACGTTGTATTCGCTCAGATCCAGATCAAGCAGAACGCTCTTGCTCGAACGAAGCGCGGTCAGCAGATGCACCGGCACATCAACCGAGCTGGGAATCAGGATCAGCCCGGCCGGATTCGTCACCGCGCTAGCGACGACCGGATCGTCCCAGTGCACGTACTGCACGGGGCGCATGCTCAATCCATATTGCTCGGCTGCTTCGGAAACGGTTTGCCGCAAGTGGGTGAGATAGGTTGAGGCGTACGCGGGATACAGCAGGATGAAATGCGCCGAGCCGCCGCCGATCGCCTGGTAGGCCGGCGAGATATCGAGCAAGCCGTTGGCGCGTCGAATCAGCACCTTCTTATCAAGCAATCCGCGCACGGCCTTGCGCGCGGTCATGTGACTCACGCCGGTCTCTTCGGCAATTTTTCGCTCGCCAGGAATGGGCGTGAGCACATAATCGCCTTGGCGAATTCGGCGCTCGATCACCGACATGACGTGCTTAAACTTCTGCTTTCGTGCCATTACCCTTGAATCTCCTCCTGGCAAGGTTCGGCCAAGTGTGACGGCATCTTACCCGCTAGAATGAATGCCTGCGGCACCGCAAAAATCGTTGACACGCGCGGCGGACATTGCTATATATAACACTGACGTTATATTCATAGTTAACGCGTTGACGAGAGGGTCGTATGAACGTGTTGAGCTTGCTCGCGGGATTTGCAGCGCTGACGGCGCTGGTTCCCTCGCCCGTTTCGGCGAGCGGCAGCGAGCGCGGCGCGACCGTCCCCTGGATGACCTACGAAGCCGAAGACGCTAACACATCTGGCACAAAAATCGGCCCTGATTACACCGGCAACACCGCCGCGCGCGAGGCCAGCGGTCGACGCTGCGTACGACTGACTGACACCGCCCAATACCTTGAAATCAAAGCGAAGTCAGACTCGCAGGGGCTGGTTGTCCGCTATTCGATTCCCGACAGCGCAGATGGCCGTGGCGCGGACGCAACGCTGAGCTTGTACATCAACGGAAAGCTTCAGCAGAAGCTCCCGATGACGTCGAAATATTCATACCTTTACGGCGCGTACCCATTCAAGAACGAACCCGCCGCCGGCACACCGCGGAACTTTTGGGATGAACTGCGACTGATGCCCGGCGCGATTCGCGCGGGCGATGCAATCCGCTTGCAAAAAGACGCCGACGACGCGGCGACCGAATATCTCATCGACTTTATCGATCTTGAAGCCGTGCCCGCGCCGCTGGAGAAGCCCGCCGATGCGCTGGCGGTGACGGAATTTGGCGCAACTCCGAACGATGCTTCCGACGATCGCGCCGCCTTTCTCGCCGCCATTACCGCAGCCAAGACTCAGAAGAAAACCGTCTGGATTCCCGCGGGCCAGTTCGTGGTGAAGGGCGCGATCGACGTCGCCGATGTCGTCATCCAGGGCGCGGGCATGTGGCACACGACGCTCGTCGGCGTCGATGATTACACGCCGCAAAATCGCGTCGCGTTTTACGGCCGCGGCTCGAACATCACGCTGTCGGATTTCGCGATCGTCGGCAAGTTGAACTATCGCAACGACGCCGAGCCCAACGACGGCATCGGCGAATCGTTCGGCACCGGTTCCACCATTCGCAACATCTGGGTCGAACACACCAAGGCCGGCGCGTGGATCGTGAATTCCGACGGGCTCGTCGTCGAAGGCTGCCGGTTCCGCAACAACATCGCCGACGGAATTAACCTGTGCGTCGGCATGCGTAACTCGGTCGTCCGCAACTGCACCGCCCGCGGCACTGGCGACGACTGCTTCGCGATGTGGCCGGCAACGTATGCGAAGTCAACGAACTCGCACGGCGGCAATCGCTTCATCAACTGCACCGCGCAGCTTCCGTTTCTCGCGCAAGCGTTCTCGATCTATGGCGGCGACAGCAACAGCGTTGAGAACTGCGAAGCGATCGATATCCCGTACGGCGCCGGCTTGTACGCAAGCACGACGTTCCCAACCGAATTCGGATTCCGCGGCACGACGACCTATCGCAACGTCCGCATCACCCGCGCCGGCGACGGCGACGGCGCGATCGGAACCGTCGCAAACCTCATTGACCTCGTCGGCGTACGATTCGAGGACATCGAGATTATCGATAGTCCGAAAGATGGCATCCGGTTTACGTCGATGAAAGAACACGCGCTGCGTGATGCCGCGTTCGACCGAATCCAGATCAGCAACCCCGGCTTATCCGGCGAAGGCCGCGCAATCGCCGCCGCCCACGGCGCGGCCGGATCGGCGACGATCAGCAATGTGACGATCAAGAATTCAAAAGCACCGGGTTGGATCGACACGCCCGGGTTCAAATTGATTCAAAAAAGCGGAAATTCAGGCGTTAATGAGGGCAAACCAGGTTCATGAAACGCCGCCGATTGAAATTGTTGTAAGCTACAGTCGCCTCTGTTGAGGGTTCACATGCGAAAACGAAATGGATTCACGCTCGTCGAATTATTGGTGGTCATCGGGATCATCGCACTACTGGTCGGCATCTTGTTGCCCGCACTTGGGCGGGCTCGCGCGCAGGCGAATCTCGTCTGGTGCCAGTCGAACATGCGCCAGATGGGAACTGCCATCACGATGTACGCCCAGACGCACAAAGACCGCCTGCCGCTGGGATATTGGGAAGGGGACTTCGGAACCTTCAAGGGTGCCACCGACTGGGGCTGGCTGATCCTGCCGTACCTGAAGAAAGGTTCATCGGGCGTGTACGCAGATCTGGATCCAACCGGCATCTGGACTCTGTACAAAGACAAAGACACGATCTCCGGAAACCGCCCCGATCTTCCGTGGTTCGACTCGGAAAAAGTCCAGACGTACGGCGTACATCCGCAACTCTTCCGCTTCGCCGCCGGGGCCGTGGATCGCAACACGTTGCAGTATTTTGGCAGCGCACTTGATGTCGGACCGGAAAACGACGGGATGAAGCCGTTCAAGCTTGGACAGATCCGGCGATCATCCGAGATGATCATGATGATGGACGCCGTCCAGTTCAGCGATCAGCTCGCTTTCGGTGGTAATACCTGGGGGTCCGATGCGACGCTGTATGCGATCCAGAGCGCCAGCACCAGCTACTGCCAGAACTGGGCAACACTGAAGGATTGCGAACAACAATTCCCCAATGGTCCGGATGCGGGCTTCAACAAGGACTACTTGAGTCACCCCGAACTGCAAACGCATGGAAGCCCTGCTACGGGCACGGGCACAAGTATCCGCTTCCGCCACATGAAGAACACTGCCGCAAACGCCCTGTTCGCCGACGGTCATGTTAGTACCTTCCGCTGGAAGCGTCCTGGCTTCGGCGGCAGTGACCTGCAATTCAGAAACTTCATTCTCGATGACTTGCGGCGCGGCGAGATGAGGTTCTTCAACTGATCCTTGACTACGAACTGTCGCACGCGCGCTGGCCCCACGCCAGCGCGCGTGCGCGGTCACTCACGAGGCCGGTCGAACGGGAGTATCCTCACGTGGCCGGTGAATCGGTATGGATCTTTCTATGAGCCTTCGAGAAACGCTCGCCGAGAAACCACGCCGTGCCGCAGCCATTGTCGGCGCGCTGCTGATCGGCGCAGTGGCGCTGATCGCATTCCAACTGCGCGGGTCGAGCAATTCAATCACCGGAAGCAGCTCGTCGCAGGCGTTCTTCTCCGTTGATGATGGCAAGACCTGGTTCGCCGACGATGCGATGAAAGTTCCGCCGTTTGAGAAGGATGGAAAGCAGGCGGTGCGAGCGTACGTGTTCCGCGCTGGGAATGGCACCAAGTTCGTGAATCACCTCGAGCGTTTCACGCCACCGGCCAAGCAGATCATGGAAGAGGCACAAAAGCCGACCGACCCCAAAGTCCCACCGCCGCCGGGTCGTTCTGGTCAGATCCAGAGCGCCCTGATTGCCGGCCGCGAAGTGAAACGGCCGGGGGAGACGAAGTGGATCAGCTCGACCAACTTCAAAGACGCCGGCGCGATCACGGCTATCAAGGGTCCCGATGGCCGCGCCGATGCGGTCGCGGTCGAGCCGTAATCTCATTTCCCGAAATCAACTAGTCTAAGCGATAACGGCAGAACGTCGTCGATCAGACTCTTCTCCGGCGTGTTCTCTGGAGGCTGCCCGAAATCTCTCCGAATCGGCGGGTTGTGGATCGGTACCAGGACGCACTGATCGGCGGTGAGCATCACGTTGCCGAATTGACTGGCCGCGACAACTGCCGTCGTGTGCGCGGTCGTGGCCATGCCAAGCAGCGCCTGGCTGTTGAGCACGACGGCCGTGGTCGCACCGACCTGCAACCAGTTCACGCCGTCCGTGCTATAGAACGCGCTGAAGTTGTTTCCCACTCGCTTTAATCGCAGTTGCACCGGCGCGGTGACGCCGGGAACCGTCGACGTGTTCGTCGCCCCGCCGGCGGTGAGTCGCCACTGGAATCGGACGCCGCTGGACGGTGTGACGAAAATCGCCGCGTATGCGGAGGCGGTCGACGCGTTGTTGCGGAACATCAATCCCGCCTTGGCGGCGGCGTGGGTGTTCTGAATTCCCTGCACGGTCGCGCTGATCGAATAATCGCCG
>JACMJD010000122.1 GCA_014380825.1 Phycisphaerae bacterium
CGTCGCGCCGGCGTTGCGCGTGAGCGTGCCGAAGTGCAGTTCGGTGCCGCTGCCGACGCCGCTGCCGGCGATGGACCGGATCGTCGACGCGCCCTGGTTGACCAGCAGCGTGCCGAAGCTGTCGCTGGAGACCACGCCATCGGCGCCCTGATAGGTGAACGTGCCGCCGTTGAGCACGATTGCCGCATTGCCTCCGCCACCGCCGCGCCCACCGCCGGCGATTTTGCCGGTCCCATCCTGATGATCGAAGTTCAGAGCTCCGCTCACGCCGATCGCGAAGCTGCCCACGCTCGCCATGGATCCACCAGCGGCAGCGGCGATCGTCAGCGTGCCGTTGTTCACGGCGACATTGCCGGTGTAGCCATCGTTATCGCTTGTCACGCGGAGTATGCCGGGCCCGTGTTTGTTGAGCAGCGTGTTCGAGCCGCTGCCGCTTAGCGTGCCGTCGAACGTGAACGTGTTGCCGCCCGTGACGTCGATCACACCGGAGCTGTTCGTGCCGATCGCGATCGAGCGCGCGCTGGTGAAGCTGCCGGCCGCTTGCAGCGCGCCACCCCCAGAGAGAGCAATACTGTTCGTGCCGCCGCCCAGCGCGCCGTCGGAGCTGATCGACAACGTCGCGGCGTTGCCGCTAATGAGCGCGTTCCCGCCGAAGGTGTTGGACGCGTTCGTTAGCGCCAGATGTCCGCTGGTCACCCGCACGCCCGCACCGTGCGCGAGCACGCCTGACAGCGTTTGCGTGCCGCCGGCGCCGCTCCTGACGATTGCGCCACTCCCGCTGATCATCCCGCTGAACGAACCAGCGGTTGCGCCGCCGATCGTCAGCGTAGCACCGGAGAGGTTGATTGTGCCGCCATCGCCACCGGAGTCGCTGACCGAAGCGATCGACTGGTTGAAGCCGGCCAGGTCCAGCGTGCCGGGGCTGGCAACATGGAGGGTCGACGTCGAGGGCAAGGCACCCAAGATGCCCGTCTGCAACGTGCCGCCGCTGATCGTCGTCGCGCCGCCATAGGTGCTCTGCGCCTCGACCCGCATCAGGCCCGCGCCGGCCTTGACCAGCGCACCGTTGCGGATCGGGGCGGTCACCAGCAGGTCGCTGCTCGCCGCGCCGTCGGCCACCGTGAACGTGCGATCGACGCCGCCCAGGTCGACGAAGCCCAATGGTTCGCTGCCCGGCGGCTTGATCGCGCTGATCCGGGAACCGAGCGTTGTCGTTGCCACGTTCACGTCGCCGCCCAGCACCAGACGTGCAGCGGAGGTCGAATCGTCCGCTACTCCCGCCGCCAGCTGGATCGTCCCGCCCGCCAGCGTCAGCGGACCGTTGACGAACAGGTTGCTCTTCGTGCCCAGCGCGATCAGACCGCTGTTGGTCAGTGACCCCGCGCTGCTGAACGACCGGCCGCCGCTGAGCGTGAACGTGCCGGCGTTTACCGACAGCGAATCCAACGCGGCAAAGGTCGCGTTGGTCCCGTTCAGCGTGACGTTCGCGGCATTGGTCGCGATGCTCGCGCCGTTGAAGTCCAGGTTGGCTGCGGTGTTCGCACCGTCGCCCACGATCCACGTCCCACCAGCGAGCGTCCCGCCGCTGAGGTTCGACACCCCGCCCAGCATCCGCATCGTCCCGCCGGTCACCGCAACCGTCCCGCTGTTGCCGAACGGAACCGGAACGTTGGTCGAGCCGCTGCCGCTGCGTGTGAAGAGGTTGGTGTTGCTGAAGCTGCCGGACGAAGTGAACGACCAGTCGCGAGAGTCAAGGGTGAGGGTACCGGCATTCGAATGGAGGCTCCCGAACGCACTACAATTCAGACCGCTTCCAATCAATGAGAGTGTGCCCGACGTGGCTGGAATGGTTACATTGCTCGCCTCGACGACTGCGGTTCCGGATATGTTCCAAGTTCCAGCTAACTTGCCGTTCGTAAGGACGCCGTCACGAAGAAGCACGGTGCCATCGGAGGCAACTACCGACAATCCCAGAGCACTTGCCGTCGCTATCGTTCCTCCCTCCAAAACCAAGTTGGCCCCGGGCAGCGCACCGCCGCTGTTGAAGTTCAGAGTACCGCCTTCCACCGAGAGCGTGCCCGAGCCGCTCATTGGCACAACCGCGTTCACGTTTATCGTTGGTTCCAGGCTCCCGGCGTACAATTGGATGGAACCATTGTTCGTGATACTTCCGCCGTTGAAGTCAAACGTGTTGGCCAGGTAGAACGTCATCCACTTGTTGGGTTGAATGACGAACGCGCCGCTGCTGTTTCCGCCTCCACTTAATTGAAACTCGCCAGTATTCACGTTGACGGTACCACCGTCATTGATGAACGGTCCGTCAAACACGCAGTCGGCGCCGATTGCATTCAGCGTGCCGGCATTGCGGAACATCACGCCAGCAGCAGTCCTGCCAGTACCGACGAAATTCGCAGTGCCAGAGTTGCTTATGCTGCCCACACCGGTCGGTCGCGTGCCGATGACGTCGATAACCCCGCCAATACGATTCACTACGTGCGCACTCTGAAACGCTAGCGCACCCGTGGATTCAAATACGATGTTTCCGTTGTTCTCAAGTACTCCACTCAACAACCGATTTGACGCGCCGGCTACAGTCAGGCGACTGTCCTCGCCGATAGTCAGCGTACTGGTCGCCAGCGTGCCGGACGACCACTTCCAGTTCGACGCGCCGGAAAGCACGGTGCTGCCGGCAATCGTGCCGCCTTCTAAGACGATCCTCGACCCCGGCAGCGATCCGGCGGCACCGAACATCAGCGTCCCGCCTTCAACCTGAATCGTTCCGGCACCGCTGACCGGTATTGCCGCGTTGACGCGCACTTCGGATGCCGTTCCACCGTACAGCGTGATCGAGCCGTTGTTCACGATGGTCGCACCGGCGTTGAACTCAAAGGGGCTGGCATCGTAAAACGTCATCCACTTACCCGGCTGGATGACCAATGACCCACGGATGTCACCGCTACCACGGACTTGGAACTCACCGGTATTGACGTTGACCACCCCGCCGTTGTCGTTGATCAGCGGACCCCAGATCGTCGTGGACGACGGCGCGTTGAGGTTCAGCGTCCCGCCCGCGTTGTTGTGAAACGCAAGTCCGTTCATCCCGAAGCCGAACTGTCCGCTGGTGATGTTCACCGTACCGTGATTCGTCCAGGTGCCGGTGCCCCGCATCACGCCCTGCGAATAATCGATCACCGCGCCCGGCCGATTGACTAAGTTTGAGTTTGTAAACGTGACGAACCCGCTCGAGCCGAACATCAGCGTGCCGTGGTTGTCGAACGTGCCAACAAAGTCACGGTTCGATGCACCGTCGTGGAGAACCGTGCCGAAGTTCGCGAGTGTTTGGACGCCAAGCAGATTGCTGTTGTTCCCTAGATGTAGTGTCGCTGAGGGCGACGCGACGGTCAGATTTCTGATCGTTGTTGTTGCAGTCAGTGAGACCGTAAAAGGATTGCCGGACAATCCGATCTCAGCGTCAAGTGCAGGGCTCGGAAGGCCTAGCGACCAGTTAGAAGCCGTCAGCCAGTCGCCACCGTCTGGATTCGTCCAGATCGTCTGCCCGAGCAGTAAGCCCTGGGAAATCGCCGATCCGGCCGCGAAGATGAGCGCTGCGCAACTGGCAGGCCTGCTAATGTTTGGTGAGAACTTTCGGTGGACAGATTTCACGAGCCTCCTCCCTCGATCTTTCAGCCCGCAATCCGGAAATGATGAAGCACGTGGTTGATCCCACCCAGTGCGTCGACGCCCAACAGCCCGAAGCTTATCGTCCCTCGCCATCCGAGCAACACAATTCGAGTCCACGATCCCTTTCCTGTTCCTCCGCCGGTGCCGCGCCCTACCCCCAGCGCGGCACCGGCTACCGGGACACTCACTCGCTCGTCATTGCACCGTCAGCATCGCGGTCAGGACCATGACCGGGCGGTCGCCGGTGGATCGGATCATCTTCGCGCGGATGCCGTAGCCGCGGTTCGAGGAGGTCCATTGCGGCATCAACGGCGTGCTGTCACCACCGGTGTCCGACGCGAGGACGTACGTACCCTCTTCATCTGTAAGAAATAGATCGATGTCTTCGGCCTGTTCGTCACCGGCAGCGACGAATAGTTGGGCACCTTCACCGGGGTGCAAATTGATCACGGTCGCGGCTTCCGAGGTGCCCAAGATCGAGCCGAACACGGCCCACTGATTCGGGTGACTCTGAAAACCAACGATGTGTCCTTGCTCTGCGCCATGCACCTGCAACGCCAAGCAAAAGGTCATCAGGTTCGCGGTGGCTTCTGCTAGGTTGCTGATCGGAACCTGCTTTCCGCCGCGTTCAAGGATCGCCATCGCCGCAAATGAGC
>JACMJD010000123.1 GCA_014380825.1 Phycisphaerae bacterium
ATTCGTCAATTGCGCATATGGGCTTTGTCACGCTCGGGTTCTTTATCTTCAACCCGATGGGCATGACGGGCGGCATCGTGCAGATGATCTCGCACGGCTTCGTCTCCGGCGCAATGTTCTTCTGCATCGGTGTCATGTACGACCGCATGCACTCGCGCGACATCGCCGACTACGGCGGCGTCGTCAACACGATGCCGAAATTCGCCGCGTTTTTCATGCTGTTCGTGATGGCGAACGCAGGACTGCCTGCGACCAGCGGCTTCGTCGGCGAATTCATGGTCATTCTCGGCGCCGTGCAGTACAACTTCTGGATTGCAGTGATCGCGGGCACGACCCTGGTGCTTGGCGCTTCGTACTCGCTGTGGATGTACAAGCGGGTCATTTTCGGTGACGTGGCGAACAAACACGTCGCCGATCTGGTCGACGTCAATGGCCGGGAGTTCGCGATCCTTACGTTGCTCGCTGCGGCCGTGTTGTGGATGGGGCTCTATCCGAAGCCGGTGACGGATCTGATGGACGCGTCGGTCACCCAGTTGCTGAAGCACGTTGCGGTATCGAAACTGCCGGTCGCAACCGGAGCGGTTCAGTAGATGAACTCGCTCAACCTTGGCGTCGCACTCCCCGAGATCGTGCTGCTCGCCGCGGCCAGCATCGTGCTCGTGGTCGATCTCTTCGTTCCGGACGAGCGGCGCAACGTCACTTACGGTCTAACGATGGTGGCGCTGCTGGCGGTCGGCGTAGCCGTTTGCTTTTCGCTTTCGCGAAACGACGTCGTCTTTGGCTTTGACGGCATGTACATCGCCGACCCGATGGGCCACGTCCTGAAGCTGTTCGCGATCTTCTGCTGTGGCTTCATGTTGATATGCGCGCAGTCATACGCGCGCGCGCGCGGAATCTGGAAAGGGGAGCTGTTCAGCCTGACGCTGTTCACGCTGCTCGGGATCATGTTGATGATCTCGGCGAACAATCTTCTGGTGATCTACCTCGGCCTCGAGCTGCAATCGCTATCGATGTACGCATTGGTCGCTCTGCGGCGCGACGATCCGCGTGCGAGCGAGGCTGCGATGAAATACTTTGTGCTCGGGTCGCTCGCTTCTGGGTTTCTTCTGTATGGAATGTCGATGCTCTACGGCGCGACAGGCACGCTCGAAATCGACGAGCTGGCGCGCCGGGTGGCCGGCGGGCAGGTCGTCAGTCGCGCGTCGCTGTTGCTTGGAATCGTCTTCGTGATCGCCGGGCTGGCGTTCAAGTTCGGCGTCGTGCCCTTTCATATGTGGGCGCCGGATGTCTATCAGGGCGCACCGACTCCCATCACGCTGCTAATCAGCTCGGCGCCCGAGCTTGCGATTTTTGCGATTGCTTTCCGCATCCTGGTCGAAGGGCTGCTGCCGATGGCCATCGACTGGCAAAAGATCCTCGCGCTGCTCGCGGTCGCGTCGCTTGTCCTCGGCAACCTGACTGCGATCGCTCAGACCAATTTGAAGCGGATGCTGGCGTACTCGACGATCGCGCAGATGGGTTTTGTATTGCTCGCGATGTTGTCTGGAGTCACGGCCGGAGATCCGGCGCTGATTGCCGATTCCTACAGCGCGGCAATGTTCTATCTGATCGCCTATGCGCTGACTTCGCTCGGCACGTTCGGCATCATTCTGTTGCTGTCGCGGCAAGGTTTCGAGGCGGAAGAGATCGCGGACTTTCGCGGGCTTGCGAAGCGCAGCCCTTGGTACGCGTTCGTGATGATGTTGCTGATGTTTTCGCTCGCGGGCGTACCGCCGACGGTCGGCTTTTACTCGAAGCTCGTCGTCCTGCAGGCGTTACTAAGCGAAGGGACCACCACGGCAGCGGTTTCGTTGGCAGTGATAGCGGTGCTCTTCTCGCTGATCGCGGCGTTCTACTACCTGCGCATCGTCAAGACGATGTACTTCGATGACCCGACGCCCGAAGCGGCCGCCATTCCGATC
>JACMJD010000124.1 GCA_014380825.1 Phycisphaerae bacterium
ACACGGCGATCAAGCAGGCGGAAGACGCGCTGCGCCGCAATGACTTCAACGTCGCCAGCGACGCCCTGAACCGCGCCCGGGTGGCGCGCGATCAGGATCCGTCGATCTTCACGCCCGAAGAAATGCGTCAGTTCGACAACACGCTTGCCGCGACGCGCGATGCGATCACGCAGGCGGAAGTGAACGACCAGAACGTCCAGAACGCCAAGACGCAGCAGGAAGCGAATCAACAACTGAACACTCGGCTTGGCGCCGAAAACCAGGCCAAGCGCGACACGACCCGCGATCTCATCCGCACCGCTCGCCAGTACGTCGAGCAGGCGAAATATCGCGAAGCGCTGGGCGTGGTGGATCAGATCCTCGTGATCGATCCACAGAACGATTACGCGATCGGCGTCCGTCCGCTGATCGAAGACCGTGCGCTGATCGCCGACCAGCGAAAATATCGCGAGAGCTGGGATCGCAACTTCACGCGGCAGTTCAACGAAATCGAAGAAAAGCGAATTCCGTACAACGACATCCTGCGATATCCGGACAACTGGCCGGAGCTCAGCGAGATGCGCGACAAGAGCGTGTCGCTGGAACGCGGCGAGTTGATCATCGACCAGCAGGCGGCCGTGCAGCTCGATCGCGTGCTGCCGGAAATCAACTTCAACCAGATCGCCTTCGCCGACGTCGTCGAATTCCTTCGCGACATCACGCAGGCGAACATCTTCGTCAACTGGAAAGCGCTTGAAGGCGCGGGCATCGATCGGGCCACGCCGGTCACCGCGCGTCTGAAGAACGTCAAGCTTTCAAAGGCCTTGAACACGATCCTGTCCGAAGTGTCCGGCGGCGGCATTAAGCTGGCGTATACGATCGACGAAGGCGTGATCTCGATCTCGACCGAAGAAGACCTCGCTAAGAACGTCGTCACGCGCGTGTACGACATCCGCGACTTGATCATCAACGTGCCGGACTTCACCGACGCACCCGACTTCAACCTTGACCAAAGTGGTGGAGGTGGCGGCGGTGGTGGCGGTGGCGGTGGTGGCGGCGGCGGCCTGTTCGGTGGCGGCGGCGGTGGCGGCGGCGGTCAGGGTGGTGACGACGGCGGGCCCAGTCGCTCCGAACTCGTCGATGCAATCATCAAGCTGATCGAAGACACCGTCTCCTCCGATAGCTGGAAGGACAACGGCGGCAGCGTCGGTTCCATCCGCGAACTGGCCGGCCAGCTCATCGTCACGCAGACGCCTGAGAATCAGCGAGCCCTCGTGCGGCTGCTCGAGCAGCTCCGCGAAACCCGCGCGATTCAGGTCACCATCGAAACCCGATTCCTGTTCGTGCAGCGTAACTTCCTGGAAGACATCGGCCTGGACGTCGACTTCGCCTTCGGCCTCGGGCCTGGTGGCACGGCCGGCAACATCCCGGCCCCGATTATCGTGACGCAGACGTCTGCGGACTTCACCAGCGCCGGGCGTCTCGATACCACTCTGCCCGGCAACCTCGGTGGCGCCAGCTTCGTCGGCGCGGCATTGTCGACCGGCTTCACCTTCCTGGACGACTGGTCCGTCAGCGTGCTGCTCCGCGCCACGCAGGCGACCGTCAACAGCAGTCAGCTCACCGCCCCGCGCGTCACGCTGTTCAACGGCCAGCGCGCTTACGTGCTGGTGGCGACGCAGCGTTCATATGTGTCAGACTTGAACCCCGTCGTCGGCCAGGGCGCCGTCGGCTTCGACCCGGTCATCAGCATCGTGCAAACCGGCGTGCTGCTGGACGTGCAGGCTACCGTCAGCTCCGATCGTAAATACGTCACCCTCACCCTGCGGCCGACGCTCTCGCGCCTGCTTCAGCTCGTGACATTCCCCATCGGCGGCAGCTTCCAGTTCGGCGGCGACGCGACCACGCAGCCGCTGTTCAGCAGCGGTAACATCCAGCAGCCGGAACTGCAGATCACGCAGGTCCGAACCACCGTCTCCGTCCCCGACGGCGGCACCCTGCTGCTCGGTGGCCAGACCTTGAGCGGCGAGGTCGAACGTGAGGAAGGCGTGCCGATCCTCTCGAAGATCCCTTTCCTCAAGCGCCTGTTCACCAACCGCGGCTTCGCTAAGGACGACCAGGTCCTGCTGATCCTCGTGAAACCCACGATCATCATCCAACGCGAACGCGAAGCCGAACAGTTCCCAGGCTTGAATACCAAGAGCGGTGGTTGATCGCGGTTCGCTTCAGTAGTTCGGACGTAAACCAAAGGCCCCGGAGGACATCCTCCGGGGCTTTTTCTTTTCGCACATTCAATCGGGCGCGAGCGGAAAATCTGTTCGGCGTGCAGGCTTCAGCCTGCATGGAACCGCCTGATCACCGCGCAAAATCGCAACCACGCGCGCGCAAGGATTGTCCGAAGCTCACGTCGATTCTGCGCATTCGCTCGCGCCCGCTTGCGCGCCAGGACTGTCGCGGTCAATTCAATCCGCTTCGCATCGAACCCGTCGGGTGAACTGCCCCACTCGCGCAACGATGCGACAAGCTCGGCTTGCGCCTTTCCGACCTGTTCGCGTGACGTTTCGCTCACGTGTTCGCCTCCTCGGAAACTTCGGTACGTTCAACCCGTCGCCGCGCCCCTCGATTCACCGCCGCGACGATCGCGTCCAGATCGGCGTTGGTCTCGTTGTCGCTGGGAAAATCCTCATCGCGCTCCAGCATGAACCCCGGCACATCAGCGCGCGACGCCAACTCTTCGACCAGCGCAAACGCCTCGGCCGGCACGGCGTGGGCGTGCGTGTCGTGGTAGATGCCGTCGCGTTCCTCGCCGCCGCCGACGTGAACGTACGCGAGTCGATTCAGCGGCAGCGCATCGAGCAGCGCTACGGAATCGCCGCCCAGGTTTTTCGCGGTTGCGTGAACGTTCGCCAGGTCCAGCAGCATCAGCGCGCCGGTGCGATCGAAGACGCTCGCGAGGAATTCCGCCTCGCTCATTTCCGCGCCAGGCCAATCGAAGAGCGCGGAGATGTTTTCCAGCGCGAGCGGCACGGGCAGCAGGTCCTGGGCGATCTTGACGTTGTCCACCAGTACATCGAGCGATGCGCGCGTTCGCGCGATCGGCAGGAGGTGGCCTGCTTCCAATCCGCCGGCGCGGACGAAGGCGATGTGCTCGCTCACGATCGGCGCGTTCAAATGCTTTGCAATCGCAGCAAGCCGTTTCACGCGTGCGCGATCGAGCGGCTCAGCGCCGCCGAGCGAGAGCGTGATCCCGTGCGGCACCACCCGCACGCCGCGCGATTGCAGGTTCGCAATCGCCTGCGGAACCGCCTTGTTCGGATCGATACTTTCGGCGATCACCTCGATGAATCCCAAGTCACCCCGCTGCTCTCGCCGCCGCTCGATCATCAGCGCGATCGGTGCCCGCCAGCCGATTCCGAGTCCCAGAGCTTGTTGCCGCCGTTTCGGTATCTGATTCATTATGAACCTCCACATCCCCCGCAGCCCCCGCCGCCGCATCCACCGCCACCGCTTGAGCCGCCGCCGCAACTGCTTCCGCTGCCGCATCCGCTGCTGTTTTGAACCGGTGCGAACTTGCGCGACAGATCGCGATATTCCGCGTCGCCCGCACTGCTGAACACCACCGGCCCGAACAACGCACACGCCATCGTTAGATCGTCGAGTGCGAGGTTCTTCGGCCGGCTGCCGGCGCTGGTTCGCAGCGCGGCGTTTTTCGATCGCAGCGCCCGCACCACCGCATCGCCGCGGCGAGTTCGCAGCAGTGTCTTGCACATAAAGACGCCCGCGACGATCGCAGTCACGATCGACAAGATCACCAGGAACGCCACCGGCCGATTGCGCGAAAGACCGACGCTGATCTTGATCAGCCCGATCGTCAACACGGTCACGAGCGGCAGCGCCGATACCACGCGGATCGCCGCGCCCTTCGCGCCCGACAGAACCAGCTCGCGCGATTCCAGCCGATCCGGTCGGAACGTCGCGCTGACATATTCGCGCAGCTTCCGCGGCGTGACGGATGAGTCCCCGTCGATCGCCGAGTAGACTGCGCGCTCGAGCGGATGCAGATCGTTGATCAGCATTCCACCGCCGTTCACTCGCAAGAGTCCGTGGCGCGTGCTCACCATCCCACGATGCACGAGCGTCGCCATCGCCGCGGCGCTTGCCGTCGACAGGCCGCCGGTGAGGTACGCGATCTCGTACGGATCGAGATCGCGGGCAAATGCGCGGGCGGTGGATGCGTCATCCACGCCGCTGGCGCCGGGCGAGCGCATCAGCCAGCGAAGCACGATCGCGACGAGCGCCGCGAGCAGTAAGAGGACCCGGTAGAGCCGTAGAAACTCCGCGCCGCGGAGGTCGAAAACGCTGCCGAGGGCAACCATACGATCTCCTTTGGTTCGAGAATCTGCGTCTGCGGTTCAAATGTGGCAACGAGCGACCGGATGGGGAAAGGCGTCGAGCGAGGATGGCGTCCGGTCGTGCGCGTCATCTTGGCTCCTGTGAACAAGATCGTACCGAACACGCGTGGAGCCGCGATTAGAAGAACGGACGTAGAATTGAACGCGATTTTGAGGCGGAAACGGTGTGTGGTTCTCGAATTTGCTGAACTCGCAACGATGCCGTCGTGCGCGCCGGAACCTTCGCGGTCAGATCGAGTCGCTTCGCCTAGTTCGACCTGGTTTTCCTGACGAGCTTAAATGCGCTTGCACCGGAAGATCGCGCGCGACATGCACAGAGATAACAACGCCAGCTGACCTGGCTCTGGGACATGGATTAAGAACAATCGGCCGTAGCTAGATTGACCGCCGGGACCATCCGGATCGAATTCGCCAAACCCGGTGATCCAGTTCTGGTCACTGATGCTTACCGCTCGCCATAAGTTCCAGCCTCACGCGGGATCGATCAGCGAATTCAATCGAACCGGTGTGCCGTCCGGTAACCACATTGCCGCGCTAACGTTCTCGTCGGTGATACTGCCGACAGTAATCCCATCTTCGTTGATAGCGAGCGCAAGGCTATTCGCATTCGCAGACCCGAACTCGCCGAGTGGCACTCCTATCGCCTGACCCGCGTCCCATCGCATCGCGTGCTGACGTTGAATTGCGTCGACGTACTCCTCGACCGAGCCGATCGCGGTGCCAGCATTGTTGATGTCCACTGCCGAGCCGGTCTTGATGCCGTCCGGATGGACCAGTGCGGTCGCGGCTGTACCTGATCCATCCCATCGCGCGGCTACCCGCTTGCCAGAGGATGCTCCGGCCTCGAACCGCCAAGAATATCCGACCGAAGTCCCGGCCTCATTGACGCGATAGGCCAAGGCTTCGGTGTAACCCGTAGGCATGGTTCCCAGGACGCCTAATTCGGTAACGTCAGCGCCATCGGAGTTCCACCGCACAGCGCGCGTTCCGACATCCATTCCGGCAACATGCTTACGTGCGCTACCAACAATAATCCCGCTGGAGTTGATGGAGTTCGCAAAAGTATCTGTGTCGCCGTTGGCGTCAGTTCCGAGACCGTCAAGGGGTTCGGCGCTGGTTTGCCCGGCGCTCCACCTCACCGCGCGGAGACCGACGAAACGGCCATCTTGGTACTTCTCAACGAATCCGGCGCTGGTACCCGCGTTGTTGACGGTCCGCACTTCGCCGGCGGTCAAACCCACCGTACCCATGTCGAGGCCGCCAAGTACGGTTAGGGCGGTGCCTCCTGCGTCCCAGCGCGCGGGATAGCGTGCTGCGCCAACAATTGTGCCTGCATCATTGATCGCGTATGGTCGCGCGTAGTGCCCTCCGGACTCCAACACAGCGGTACCGTTGACGTCCCAACGATACCCCGTGACTGTGCCGGGTGTCGGTGAAGCGCGATAGACCGAGCCGATCCCGACGCCGTTGCCAGCGGTTGGCCCCGGCTCCTCGAGGTAACCGAAGCGGCCACCCGTGTCCGCACCGATTACCGGCAGATAGCTCGCCCGAGCGGTGGCGACGAGTGTGCTGAGAAATCCCAACACTGGCAGAATTGATCGATTCACCGCGCCTCCCCGACGAGACCGACTACTGTAGCTCACCTTACCGTCTTCCGCTCATGTCTCCAATGATACACATTGCCACCTCGATTCCCGCTGAACTTGCAATGATCCGGCCGTTTGAATACACTTCCCGCCCCAAATATTGGACTCCAAAAGGAAGTTTTATGCCCCGCGTTTGCTATTTTACCGGCAAGAAGACCACGTTCGGCAACCAGATCACCCATCGCGGCAAAGCGAAGTATCTGGGCGGCGTGGGCACAAAAGTCACGGGCATCACCGCCCGCAAGTTCCGGCCCAACATCCAGAAGGTCCGCGCGCTGGTGAATGGCCGGATCGTTCGGATCAAAGTCAGCACCAAGGCGATCCGGAACGGCATGATCACCAAGCCCGTGAAGCGCAAGTACACCAAGCCCGCCGAAGCCAAGGCGGCGTAGGTCGCTCGACGCTATCACTCGCAATTGCAATCGGAGCCCGTCACAGCACGGGCTCCGTTCTTTTTTGGCGCGCATCGCATCAAAACCGGAAAATAAAAATATTGGAAGCGATTTCGAAGCGAAATCGACGTTTTCAATCTTGCGCTGCGCCAAACGCGACGCTCGCGCGCAGCGCCGTCAGGTATATGGGAGCGCGCGTTTTTCGCTGGCACGTACTCGATCGGAGGACCGGCGCGGCCGGCACTTTCTGAAATGCCGGAGGCGAACCCAAAAGCCAAACACGACGCGTCCGGCGCAGCCACCGTGATGGCCGGCACTTAGGTGAATTCGCTCCGATGGACCGGACGAAAAACATCATCGAAAGTGACGGAACGAACCCAACGCCGCTTTGCTTTGGCGAGGCCTCCGGCGTTCCGTTATCATCTTTGCGCTGCACCCTATTCAGGGATTGCCCGCGGGGCGCACGATCGAACGATCGACCAGAGGGAAACGACCATGAAGAAAACCGTCGCCGGATTAGTCGGGGTGTTCGCCGTCGGGATGCTCGGCATTGGTAGCTGGTACGTGATGCACAACCAGCGCGCCGACGCGGAAGCTTCGCAGGCCGACGCGCGAAAAGATGCGGGCAAGATGATCCCGGTTCAGATCGTCGTGAAAGCGCCAGGCGAGACTCCGGGGAATCAAACTCTCTACGTCTGCGGCAGCGCGCCGAACATGGGCAACTGGCAGGCGGAAGCGGGCGTGCCGCTCGAGAAGAAACCGGACGGAACCTGGGCGGGCACCGTCGAGGTGATGAACGGCGTGAGCTACGCGTTCAAGATCAATCGCGGCACGTGGAACACGGTTGAGCGCGGGCCGGATGACGCGGACGTGCCCAATCATGAATTCACCGCCGCCGACGGCAAGCCGGTGGACGTGGTCGTCGTCGCGTGGGTGGATCATGGAACGCTCACACCGAACCGGCAGACCGCGGTCAGCGTGATACCGCACGCAAAATTTCCGTCCAAGGGTCTGCGGCTTCCGCATGATGTTTATGTCTACCTGCCGCCGGATTACGACACCTCGAAGGACCGGCGTTATCCCACGATCTACATGCAGGACGGGCAGAACCTCTTCAATGAAGCGACGAGCTTCGGCGGAAAGGAATGGAAGTTCGATGAGACCGCGCAGCGTCTGATGTTGGCCGAAGACATGCCCGGCGTGATCGTTGTCGGCGTGGCGAACAACGACGATCGAAATGCCGAATACACGCCGCCGGGAATGGGAACTAATGATTCGAGACACCCGAACGCGCAGGCGGATGCGTACGGAAAATTTCTCGTCGAAGAATTAAAGCCGTTCATCGATTCGAAATATCGCACGATGCCCGATCGCGCGCATACGGCCATCGGTGGATCGGCGATGGGCGGATTGGTCAGCATGTATGTTGCGAAGACGAATCCGAGCGTGTTCGGAGTGGTCGCGGTCTGTTCGCCATGGCTGCGCGCCCCGGATGGGCAGGTGCAGTTGATGCCTGATTTTACGAGCGATCGCGCGTGGGTGAAGACAAACCGCTGGTACATCGACATGGGTAGCAAAGGCGGCGGCGCCGGATATCCGCCGAACACTGATCCGAAAAAGGCGAGCGATCCCGCGGTCGCGCAGAGCGCGCTGACGGACGCGCGAGCGCTGATCGCCGCGTTCGATTCGGCCGGTATGATCAAAGGAAAAGACTACGTCTACGAAGAGGTGCCCAACGGCGAGTTCAATGAGCTCGCCTGGCAGTCGCGCGTCGAGCCGATGCTGAGAGCGCTCTACCCGGCAACCCCCGCCACGCAACCGACGGCAAGCGGGAACTAAGAAAGTCGAACCACCAAGAGCACCAAGAATTCAAATACGAGTTTTCGGATTTGTCTTCTTGGTGTTCTTGGTGTCTTGGTGGTTGATGGTTATCTCCCGGCTTTCAGCAGATCCCGAATCTCCGTGAGCAGTTGCACATCCGCCGGTGGGACTGCCGGCGCCGCGGCTTCGGCGGCTTGTTGTTTCTCGAACTTTCGCATCGCCGTGTTCATCAGTTTGATGAGTAAGAACACGCAGAACGCGACGATCAGAAAGTTGATCACGCCGGTAATGAATTTCCCATATGCGATCACCGGACCGAGCTTTTTCGCATCGTCGAGCGGAAGGCGCGGGCTTGAGGCGGCGGTTGGCTGCGTCGACGCCATGGCTGTATTGGCAGCATCAACGTTGTCGGACAGCGAGATGTAAAGGTTGCTGAAGTCGAGTCCACCGACGATCTTCCCGATTGGCGGCATCAGCACATCAGCCACCATCGAAGTGATCAACGCGCCGAACGCCGCGCCGATGATCACACCCACTGCCAGATCGACGACGTTCCCCTTCAGCGCAAATTCCTTGAACTCTTTGAGCAGACCCATGGAGAAGGCTCCTTGCAGATGATGTGACGCGAGGATATTCGATCGCGCGTTACTTCGGGAGACCGGGCAGCTTGCCGCTGCCGAGCTTCGCGGCCTGGATCGCGCTGCGGAGTTGATCGATTCGCGGCGGCCAATCCGCGGGGAGCGAGCCCTTCATGCCGTCGAGCTGCGTGAGCGTTTTCTCGGCGAGGTCGAGCTTGTTTTCCTTGACGTAGTTCAGCCCCTGCTGAAGCAGCTCGTTCGCTTTGGTCACCGCGGCGGCGGATGCGTCATTGGCCGCAGCAGCGGGAGGCGTGGCCGGGACCACGGGCGTGTTGGTCGCACTGGGCGCGGGCGTGGTCAGCTCAGCCGACGGTTTCGCGGGCGACGAAGGCGAGCTGGGCGCGGGCGGAGTCGCGGGCGTCGCTTCGTCCTTGTTGCAACCGATCATCAATGCGGCAACGACCAGCGCGGCGGCGAATTTCAGATCACGCATCAAACGCTCCTTCGTAAAAATTCCCCGGGATTACAGAAATGAGCGTAGCCATCTTCGCAGCGGTGTACAAACGGAGAGGTCCTAATCGCCAAGCCGGCCGACCATCGAGTTCGATAGTCGGCCGGCAAGGAAACGAATCGGATTGAACAGAACTCGCGGGGTTATTGGCCTCCGCCACCGCCGCTGGATCCACCGGAAGAACTGCCGCCGGATGAACCGCCACTCGACGATCCTGATCCGGTCGCGCCGGAACCGCTCGTGCCCGAACCTTGGTTTGAGCCGCCGGTGTTCGATCCGCCGGTTCCGGTTGCTCCGCCGTTGTTCTGGCCGCCGGTCGCGCCGCTGCCGGATGAACCGCCTGGCGCGCGGCCGCCGTTGTTCGCGTTGCTGCCGGTCGCGTTGTTCGAGCCGTTGCCGCTTCC
>JACMJD010000125.1 GCA_014380825.1 Phycisphaerae bacterium
TATCGACCGCTTAGCCGTCCCAGCATGAACAACGTGGCATGAACGATCTCGCGGTATCTCCTGCACGCAAGAAACGCCGCAAAAACTCCGAATTTTGGCGGAGTTGCCGGTATCTGCACCCGTATCGCCGGATCGTCACAATCTCGGTGATCTCGGCCCTTTTCGTCGGGCTGGTCTTCAGCAGCGGGCTGGGCGCGATGCTGCCGATCCTGCGCGTGCTGGTGAATGAGGACACGCTCAAGGGCTGGATGGATCGCAGCCTGGTCGAGACCAAGATCGGCGTGCACCTGGCGGACAACAACCTCGGCCAGATCATCCGCGTGGTGCCGAACGGACCCGCCGACCGCGCGGGCGTGGGAGTGAATGAGCGTGTGAACGATCTGACGCGCGCCGCGTACGCCGATGAAGTCGAAGTTGGCGATCGATCGATTCCCGCGCGCGCCGTGCCCTGGTATCAGCTTCGCGCGCAGCAAGTCGCGAACCTCTTTCCCACCGATCGACAATGGGGCGCGGTCAAGACGATCGCCATCATCTTCATCGCGCTGCTGCTGATCGGTATCGTCGGCAACGTCGTGCGGTTCTTTCAGGAATATCTGTCCGACAAGGCCTCAATCCTGGCGACCAACGACATCCGCCGGCATTTGTACGATCACGTGATGCGCATCCCGCTGACGTTTTTCGGATTGTCCGGAACGAGCGATGTGACCAGCCGCTTGGTGCAGGATTCGCAGGTGCTTCAAGCCGGTTTCAAGTCGATCCTCGGCCAATCGGTGCAGGAACCGATCAAGGCGGCGTTTGCGTTCGCGCTGGCGGTTTGGATCGACTGGCGGCTGACGATCTTCATCATTATCTTCGCGCCGATCATGGCGGTGACGATCAAGAAGTTTGGCAAAAAGATGCGCCGCGCCAGCCGGGCCGCGCTTCAACAGAGCAGCACGATGCTCGGACAGATTGAAGGCACGCTGACCGGCATTCGCGTCGTCAAAGCGGCCAGCGCCGAACGTTTCGAGCGACGTCGCTATGCGAAGATCATGGACCTGCTGAAGGTCGATCAACTGAAGATGGCCCGATACGAAGCGCTCGCCACGCCCGCGATGGAGCAGATCACGCTGCTGCTGGCCGGGGTGGTGCTGCTGTTTGCGGCCTACCTGCTGTTCGTCACGAAAACGCTCGACCAAAGCGGCTTCCTGGTCTTCCTCGCGTGCATGGCCGCGATCGCCGAGTCGCTGCGCCGCGTGAGCAAGCTCAACGCCGTCTTGGCGCGATCAAATGCGGCCGCTGCGAGAATCTTCGAAGTGCTGGACATGCCCGCCGAGCGATCTCGAGATGCGCGTGTCAAACTCCCGCCCATCCAGCGCGAAGTGCGATTCGAAAACGTCACGTTCGGCTACGCGAATTCCCCCGCGCCGGCCGTGATCGATGTGAACCTGGTCGCCCCGCGAGGGAAATCGCTCGCGATCGTCGGTCGGAACGGTTCCGGCAAGACGACATTGCTCGCGCTCTTGCCGCGCTTCTACGATCCCCAGCAGGGTCGCGTGCTGATCGACGGCGTCGACATCCGCGACGCGACGCTCCGCAGCCTGCGAAACCAGATCGCGATCGTCACGCAAGACCCGGTAATATTCCCCGGCACGATTGCCGAGAACATCGCCTACGGTCACCCCGCCGCTTCGCGGCTTAGCGAAAAAAATTCGGAAGATGCTCGCGCGCTGCGTTCGAAAATCGAAGACGCTGCGAAACGCGCATTCTGCGACGATTTCATCCGCGCCAAACCCCAAGGCTACGACACGCCCCTCGATGGTCTGGGCGCGCAACTCTCAGGCGGGCAACGTCAGCGCCTGAACATCGCCCGGGCGATCCTGCGCGATGCGCCCATCCTGATCCTCGACGAAGCCACCAGCCAGGTCGACGCCGAAAGCGAGCACCTGATCCAGCAAGCTATCGAGCAGATCATGCACGAGCGCACAACGTTCGTGATCGCGCACCGCTTCAGCACGATCAAATCCGCCGACACGATCGTGGTGATGGATGCCGGCCGAATCGTCGGGCAGGGGAAGCACGAAGAGCTGATCAAGACATGCGAGACATACGCGCAGTTGTACGAGCGTCAGCTTTTCGATGCGACGGCGGACCCCGTGGAAGTCGCATAAATCGCAAGGATTTTCCGGCAAATCTCGCCAAGCGGACGCTCGCGGCCGCCGATGACCTTTGTAGCACCGGAGGTCACCACAATGCCGCAAATGATCTACACCGTTACCGGGACGTTCGACTCTGCCGCCCTTGCTGACGAGTGGGCCGCTTGGTTGCGCGATGAGCAGATCGCACAGATGGTTGCATGTGGCGCGATGCGCGGCGAGATCGCGCGGATCGACAATCCAAAGTTCGTCGTGCAGGTGCAGTATCGCTTCGAATCGCGCAGCGCCCTCAGCCTCTACCAGCTCAACCATGGCCCGCGCCTGCGCGCGGCGATGCTCGGCCGATTCTCGCCGGGCCGCGGGGCAAGCTTTGCTCGCGCGACCGGCACGGTCGAGCTGACCGCCGCAACCACGTCAAGCGGTTGCTGAGCGTACCGCCTGACGCAGAAACTCCTCCACGTCGCGCACGCCCGCTTCGTTTTCATAGAGCACATTGTTTGCGGCCGCGATCTTCGCGCGGACGGCACGGTTGAATTCCACGTCGGTTCCAAGCCGGTTCGCGATGCCGACGTACTCGTTCAGGTCGCGCGCGATGCAATCATCGATTTGCATCAGCTTGTACATCGCATACGTCAGTCGGCCCTTTAGATATCCCGTAGGCAGCGTGACGGTGGGCAGGTTGAGTGCGAAACCTTCCAGACTTGAATCGCCCGCACCGAACGGGAACGGCGCCAGCAGGCAATCGCACAGCGCGGTGAGCCCTCGGAACTCGTCGCGCGAGAGGGAAGGCATGAAGCGGACGCGATCGACGATGTCGGGATAACCGGCGCGGATGCGCGAGAGAATCAGATCTTCGCCGCGCGCCGTGCCGCCGCGCGTAAGAAGCAGCAAGCCTTTCGGATCGCCACGCAGGATCCCGGCGATCGCTGCATCAAACGCCGGATGAAGTTTGTACTGCGCCTGAAGGCAGCCATAGAGATGCGCATCGTCAGGCAACTCGAACTTGTGCCGCGTGAAGGTGCGGCTCGGCGCGGCGGGGCGGTAGTAATAGACGGCGAGGTTCGGCAATCGCGCAAGGTTCTCGGTATAGTTTTGCCGTCCATCCTCGGCATCGGCGAACTCGTTGGAGATGTAGTAATCGACCGTCGCCATGCCGCTGGTGATCGGATGGCCCCACATCACGCACTGCACCGGCGCGAACCGCGAATGAGCAAGCGTGGCGGTGAACGGTTCCATGCCGATGTCCGCGAAGATCAGCACATCAAGGCCAAGTGGTGCGATCGTCTCCCGCGCCTGAGGAAGGGCCGGCGAGAGGACGACGTACCGATCCGCATGCTCGCGAATGAATCGGCCGGTTTCATCGTTGTGCGGCGCGGTAGAAATGGCGACGACTTCGAACCGCGCACGATCCAACTTCGCGATCAAGCCCTGCATCCAAAGGCCAACGGTCTGATTCTTGAACAGCCCCGACAGAAAACCGACGCGGATTTTCCGTTCCTGCTCCCTCCCCTCGTACTCGGGGGGAGGGCCGGGGAGAGGGGCCTGATTGATCATGTGCAAACGCGCAATCGCCTCCGCCAGCTCGCGATCATGTCCGCCCTCATCCTGATACGGCAGATAAACAATCGTCGGCGCGGGCTGGCTCGTGATGTCGCACTTCACACCCTCGCGTTGCAGCTTCCCGATCTCCTCGACCAACCTCGCCCGCCAGAAATTCACATCCTCCATCGATCGATACACCGGCGGGATCAACGTCGCGAATGTGACGCGCATTCGCGGCGTTGGCGACAGTCGCACGGCCTGCTCGTAATGCGTCGTCGCCTCGTCGATCCGACATGCCGCCATCAGCGCGCGGCCGAGACGTTCGTGCGCTTCGCCGTTGCCGGGATCGAGGGCGAGCGCCTTGCGGAAACAATCGATCGCGCCATCGAAATCGTTCTGCCCGCGCAACATCATTCCGAAGTTCACAAGCGTCGGCAGATGATTCGGCGCCAGCCGCAGCGCGGCCGTGAAATTGAGTTGCGCCTCGCTGACGCGTCCCAGCGCCGCCAGCGTGGTGGCGGCCGCGCCGCGGGCATCCGCGAGTTTTGGATCGAGCGCTGATGCTTTCTGATACGCGTCCAGCGCATCGCCGAGCTCGTTCAGATCACGAAGGGCATTCCCGAGATTCATCCATCCACCGATTTGCCGCGGTTCGATGCGCAGCGCCGTGCGGAAATGTTCCACCGCATCGCGCGGCCGACCTTGCACGCGACGAATCGCCCCCAGGTTGATGTGGGCCAGCGCATAACTCGGCTGAATCTGTATCGCCCGGTCATACTGAGTGGCCGATTCGTCCAGCCGATTCAGCGATCGCAACGCGTGGCCCAGATTCGCGTGATATTCCGCGGCCTCCGGTCGCACCTGAACGGCTCGCGACAGCCACTCGATCGCATCCCGCGGCCGTTTCGTCTGGATCGCCAACATCCCCAGCAAATACAGCGCATCGGGGTTGTTCTGATCGAATGCCAGCGCCTGCCGCAGCAACGCCTCGGCGTCCGCGTATCGTCCGCCGCGATGGTGTGCAATCGCTTGCTGAATCAGGTGGTCAATCGACATCGGAGGCACGGGGGCGATTCTAGTTTATCGATTCGTACGAATCCTGCGGCTGCGCTTCGGAGTACCTGCGCTACGCCGCGGCGTGGCGCTGGTACTCCGACGCGCAGCCGCAGGATTCCGTGCTGCTTGTCGATCGCGTCCATCACCCATACAATTCGCCTCGCGCGATTTTGAACTCGCGCGAATCCATGAGCGACAAAGCTGAACATCCGCCCGTACCCGATGCTTTCGCGGCACTGGGCATTCGACCTTCGATCCTTCGCGCCCTCGCCGAGGCGAAGTTCACCACGCCTTCAGAGATACAGTCCTTGCTGATCCCGCGCGCGCTCGCCGGCATCGATCTGCTTGGCCAGGCACGCACGGGCACCGGAAAAACCGCGGCCTTCGCAATTCCTGTCCTTCAACGCGCCGAAAAAGGATTGGCTACGCAGGCGATCATCCTCGTCCCAACGCGCGAGCTGGCGGTTCAGGTGGATGCCGAGATCAAGCGTCTCGCCGAGTTCACGCCCATCCGTTGCGTGCCGGTGTACGGCGGACAGAAGATCATGGCGCAGATGAAGTTCCTGAAGCACGGCCCCGAGGTTGTCGTCGGCACGCCAGGCCGCGTGATCGATCTGCTCGATCGTCGCATCATCAATTTCAACAACGTGCGTTTCGTGGTCCTCGACGAAGTCGACCGTATGCTCGACATCGGCTTCCGCGACGACATCCGCAACATCCTGTCGCGCGTGAAAGGTGTCCGCGAACGAATGCCGCAGGATGCGCGCGAAGCGACCGCGGTGGAAGTAACAGCCCCGAGCGGAAGCTCGGGGTCTCCCGAAGACCCCCTCGGACTTCCGTCCGAGGCTACGAAGACACATCAGACGATTTTTGTGTCCGCGACGATCTCCGATGAGATCGAGAAGCTCGCGCGACGATACATGCAGGAGCCGATCGAGAAATTGATCGCGCCCGGCGCCGACGACAAGCCCACCGTCGACAACGTCGAGCAGTATTATTTCTCCGTCAATCCGTGGGACAAATATCGCCTGCTGCGAACGCTCCTGATCAAGGAGAACCCGGACCTGGCGATCGTGTTCTGCAAAACCAAGCGCGGCGCGGAAAAGCTGGCCAAGAAGCTGCACTTCGACGGCATCGAATGCCGCGAGATTCACGGCAACCTCGCGCAGAA
>JACMJD010000126.1 GCA_014380825.1 Phycisphaerae bacterium
GCGAGCAATGCGTCGCCGCAGCCGAGCGGATCGACGGCCCGCGCGGGAAGGGCGGGGAGATATTCGCTTCGCAATCTGAACTGCGACGCCTCGGGCGAATTCTCGGGCCAATCGAACGTCACGAGGCCCTGCTTGCCGAGTGTGATCAGTGCTTGCTTCGCGCGCGTGCCTTGCAGCAGGTGCGAGACGACGGCGCCAAGCCCGCTGGAGAAATCGTGCAGTGTCTCGCGGATTTCACGCTCGGTCGGGCAGAGCAGATCGACATCGCGAAATCGAAGCAGGTTGCTTTGTCGCCCGCTTACGTCGGCCGTGATGATCGGGACGGCGGCGCGGAGTTTCGGCATGATTCGATCCAGCAGGCCCGCGGTGATCGTGCCGTAGCCAAAGTCGGCGAAGATCACGGCACTCACGTTGCCTTCGCTCGTGCAGGCCAGAATCTGCTCCGCGAGATTTTCTTCGCTTCGCGAATCCAAGGGCGAAACCTGGCCTTCGTCGACCTTGAACATCTTCGTCTCGTCGACGAGATACCGATGCTTGGTGACGGCCGATCGACGGAGCCGCAGCGACCGCACATCCACCGCGCGGGCACGCAATCGCATCTCGGCTTGGCAGGACATCTCATCGTCGGCCAAGCTCGTCACGAGGATCGGCTTCGCGCCAAGTTCAGCCAGATGTGCGGCGATGACTCCCGCGCCGCCGTCATAGTCCTTTTGATCGAGCGATCGCAGCGCCATCACGGGCGCTTCACCGGCCACGCCGCTTGCGTCGCAGAAGTGATAGCGATCGAGGATGTAGTCGCCGATCACGAGCACGCGCTGATCGCGAAACTGGTGAACGATTGACTGCAACTTCAGCGGCGCGAGATCGAATCGATCGCAGAACCGCGCGACCTTCTCGCCGCCCATCGCGTCGGCCAACCGCATCGAGCCGATGAGCGCGGTGGAGGAATAGACGACGTCGCCGCTGGAGAACACGACGCGCCCGCCGTGCCGCGTGACGGTGTCGCGTTCGGCGAGAAACCGCGGATCGTTGTTGTGGGCGTATTCCTGGCCCTTCACGTAAACGTCGGGTTTGAGCGCTTCGAGCAACTCAGTCGCGGTGGAATGTGTATTGAGGTAAACGCAGTCGACGCACTCAAGTGCCGCGAGCGTCGACGCGCGAAGATCATCAGGAATGAGCGGACGATCGACACCTTTGTTCACGTGCGAATCTGCACTCACCGAGACAATGAGCAAATCGCCCCGCGATCGCGCGAACTGGAGGTGATGAATGTGGCCGGGGTGAACGATGTCGAAGCAGCCGTGGCAATGTACGATCGTCTTGCCTTCGGCCTGCGCAGCGCGACGGAGCGCGAGCAGTTGATCCAGCGTACAAACCTTGCGCTCCGGGCCCATGCGAGACGGTTCTCCCGGAGATTATCGGCCGTTGGTTGGGAAAAGCATGAGCGTTCAAACAATGTCATCCTGAGCGCAGCGAAGGATCTCGAGTTGGAAAGAAGCTCCCGGATCGAGATCCTTCGCTGCGCTCAGGATGACGGGCGCGGGCGTGATCCTCATCCGCTGCTTCGTGGCTCGCCCGCGTCCGGAGTGCCGCCTTTGCCGCCGGTTCTGGGGTGGCGCTTCATCTGGGGATCGTCGATGTCCTGTGGCGATTGGTCGGTATCCGCGGGTTCCTCGTCCTGCATGGAATGGTTCGGCTGCTCGACCGGAGGCCCGCCACGGCGATTGACGACTTCGTCGGTGTTGATCTGCCGCGACGGATCCTGGCGATGCTTCACGGATTCTTCCATCTTGTCGGGCGTCGCGTCGGGCGTGAATTTCTGATCCATTCCGCCTTCGCGTTCCGGGTGGGCGCGCTCGTAGCTGTGGCTCGGATCGGGGGCGTCTTTCTTCGATAACGGTCGCATTTCTTCAGGCATGGGCTTCTCCTTGCTTAGGCTTTAGATTCAAGAAGAAGTGCAAATGTCGGGCCAAATGGCGTGGTGGGACGTCAGCCGCTCGTGTCCATCTTGATCACGCCACGCTGTCGTTTCACCGCGATGATCCGCTGCTTCAGCATATCGAAAATCGGACGCGGTTTCGGGAGGCTTTTGAGTTCCAAGCGTGGGTTCGTGTCATCGTGCGAGATGATCAGGATCGTGCCAACGCCAAGCATGCGATCGAGCAGCGATTGGTGGAAGCTGATGTCTTCAACGTGCCAGAGCTCGAGCGTATCGATATTGCGCGACAGCAGGCCGCGCTCGTAGTCGATGCGGTAGTTGCTGATCCGATATCGATACGTCTTGGTGATGATGACCGGAATGAGAAAGGATACGATCGCCAGAATCACGCAAGCGATGATTACCCACATCGGCGGCCAAACGTCTTTGCTCACTTTGTAGACGATCGGAATCGCAACGAGCACGATCGCGATGAGCGAAAAGCCAAGCAGTCTGCCAACTTCACCGCGCAGGAGTGGCGAGCCGTGGAAATAAACTTCCTCGCGATCGTCCGCCGGCTTGTGGGGCGCCTCTTCGTGGACCGAAGTTTGCGGCGGAATATCGGAAAGTGGAGAGGTCATGTCATGCTCCTGGCAAGTGCGCCAGTCTACTATAAGCGATGTCCTCCTGAGCGGTACGCCGCGAAGGACCTTGATTTTCCAGTGAAGCCGGGCCCCTCGCCGCGGACGCCTCAGGATGACGACGCGCTCTTCGCGAGTTGCTCGATCCGTCTCCACATCGCATCCGGCACCGGCACGATGCTCAGCCGGCCTATGCGCACCAGATCGAAACCGGCGAACGCCTTGTCAGCCTTGATCTGATCCAGCGTCACCGGATTGGCAAATCGCTTGCCGGCTTTCACGTCGACCACGACGATCTTGTCGTTCTTCGCTGTCGGATCGGCATATGGATTCGATATCACGCTCGCGTAACCGACGGCCGCGCGTTCACCGCCGGTGTGATAGATGATTACGCCATCGCCCTTGCGCATCGATCGGAGGTGAATGAGGGCCGTGGGATTCTTCACGCCTTCCCAGGTGGTTTTCTTTTCGCGCGACAGATCGTCGAAGCTGTAGGTGCTCGGTTCAGTTTTGAAAAGCCATCTGGCCACGGATGTTCTTTCGATTGAAACTTATCGCCCGCCCGTGCGGGGCGGACCGCCGGCGCCTTGCGGCTGAAGGTCAACGAGCTTGCCTTGAATCGCCTGGTTCACCTTGCGCAGCAGATCGACGAATTCAAGCTGGGCCATGTTCAGGTTCTTCACCTTGATGTGCGTCATGATCTGCGACTGGAGCGATTCGAGCTGCGATCGCTGCGCATCGGTCACCGGCATGCCGCTCTGCTCCTGTCGGCCAAGGGTTTCGAGGAGTCGATCGAAATCGCGGAGGAGGCGCGAAGCATCGGGATCTTCCGCGACGGACTTCTGCGCCGCGCGATACTTCTCCACCGCCGGATGCTGCGCCACTTGCAGTCCGAGTTTGTCGGCGTCGGCGAGAATCGATTGCGTGTCGGTAGCCATGGGAATCACCTTCCAGTATCAAACGAGCTACTATATACCGACCGTTGGATGCGAGCCAATGTGAAGGTTGATCGCGTAATGACGCGCCATCCTGCGGCTGCGCTGCGGCGTAGCGCAGTGTACTCACGCAGCGCAGCCGCAGGATCGTCGAGCAAGGATCGTCGTGCAAATCGATCGTTACCATCGTCAGCAACTCGTTCCCCAGATCGGCGAGCGCGGGCAGAAAGTCCTTGCACAGTCGCGCGTGCTGCTGATCGGCTGCGGTGCGCTCGGCAGCGTGATCGCGGATCAACTGGCGCGGGCGGGTGTCGGATTTCTCCGCATCGTCGATCGCGATCTTGTCGAATGGACGAATCTCCAGCGGCAGGTTTTGTACGATGAATCCGATGCGCGCGACGCCACGCCTAAAGCGATTGCCGCTGCGAAACAGTTGGCGGCGATCAATTCGTCAATCCAGATCGACGCGCGGGCGATCGATGTTGACGGCGGAAATATCGAACCACTGGTCCGTGTCGACGATCGATTCGTCGATCTGATTTTGGATGGCACGGACAACATCGAAACGCGTTACCTGATCAACGACGTCGCCGTGAAGCACGGAATTCCGTGGATCTACGGCGCGTGCGTCGGCACCGAAGGCCGGGCGATGTCGATTATTCCTGGTGAAACGGCGTGCCTGCGATGTCTGTTCGCGCAACCACCAGACCCTGGCGAGTTGCCGACCTGCGACACGGCTGGCGTGTTGGCGCCGGTGGCGAATATCGTCGCATCGCTGCAAGTGGCGATGGCGATGAAGCTGCTCGTCGATCGAGAATCTGGTGAAGCAGGGCAGATGATTCGCGTCGACGGATGGTCGCCGCGTTTTCACGTCACGGACACGCGCGAGGCGCGGCGCGACGATTGTCCCACGTGCGCGTTGAGGCAATTCGAGTTTCTCGATCGATCCTCATCCGGCAGCGCGCGACTCTGCGGCCGAAATGCGGTGCAGGTGCGACCGGACGGGCCTGTGAACTTGTCGCTTGACAAACTGGCGGAGAAGATCGGATCGACGCTGATCGTCGAGCGCACGCCGTACTTGCTGCGATGTCGCGAGCCGGGGCCGGCGGCGATTGAGCTTTCGATTTTCCCTGATGGCCGGGCGATCGTGCAGGGAACGAATGATCTTGCAAGGGCGCGTTCGATTTATGCGCGGTACATTGGTGCGTAACGGAACGGATCGATGACGCACGGCGAGCCAACGGTGCTGCTGTTGAGCGAATCACAACGCGATCAGATCGCGCGCGAGGCGAGCACGGCTTATCCGAACGAATGCTGCGGGATCATCTTTGGCGCGCAGACCGCCGGCAAGCGACAGATCAGTTCGCTTCAAGCCGTTGGTAATTCGTTCGATCAAGCCGAGCGCTTTCATCGATTTTCGATCTCGCCGAGAGATCTGATGGACGCCGAGCGTCGCGCCGCCGAGCGCGGCGAAATGGTGCTGGGCTTTTATCACAGCCACCCGGATCACCCGGCAGAACCGAGCGAATTCGATCGCGCGCAAGCTTGGCCGTTTTACAGTTACGTCATCATCACCGTCCAGAATGCTCGGGCCGGCGAAATGAAATGCTGGCAATTGGACGAGCAATCTCAACAATTTACCCGGCAAGATATCGGCGTCGTCGGACGCTGAAAGGAGATTACAAATGAGCGACTACGCGAATCCGGGCGGATTTGAAGAAGCTGTACGCTGATGCGGGTGTGGATTTCAACAAGCCCACGATCGCGTATTGCCGAATCGGCGAGCGATCCAGCCACACATGGTTCGTGCTGAAGTATCTGCTGGGCGTGAACAACGTGAAAAACTACGACGGCAGTTGGACGGAGTGGGGCAACCTGATCGGAGCGCCAATCGAAACCGGCGAAGCCCAACCGGCGATGCCGACGGTGAAGTGCGAGTGAAACTTTGCTCCCCTCCCCGGCGGGGAGGGGCTGGGGGAGGGTCGAAGCGCGGGCACCTCATCGCCCCGTTCGTTAAACAAGCACGGCGCCGAATCGTGCGAGATTCAACCCTCAACCGACCTCTCCCTTCCAAGGAGAGGAGAAAGGCAGCATGCCCAGAAAACCCGAAGGCCGAATTTACAACGACATCACCGAAACAATCGGCGGCACGCCGTTGGTGCGGATCAATCGGCTCATCCCCAAAGACCAGGCGATCGTGCTCGCCAAGTGCGAGTTTTTCAATCCGCTCTCGAGCGTGAAAGATCGCATCGGCGTCGCGATGATCGAGGCCGCCGAGCGCGCGGGCGAGATTCATCCCAACACCGTCATCATCGAACCCACCAGCGGCAACACCGGCATCGCGCTGGCGTTCGTCTGCGCGGCCAAGGGTTACAAGCTGCTGCTCACGATGCCCGAGAGCATGAGCATCGAGCGACGCAAGTTGCTCAAGGCCCTGGGCGCCGAGGTCGTGCTCACACCAGCGGCCGATGGGATGAAGGGCGCGATCGCCAAGGCGGAAGAGCTCGTCGAGAAAAATCCGAACGCGTACATGCCGCAGCAGTTTTCGAATCCCGCGAACCCGGAGATTCATCGCAAGACGACGGCCGAAGAGCTCTGGGTCGACACCAACGGCCAGATCGACATGTTGGTGGCCGGCGTCGGCACGGGCGGGACGATCACCGGCGTGAGCGAAGTGATTAAGCCGCGCAAACCAAGTTTCAAAGCGATCGCGGTCGAACCCACCATGTCGCCGGTCATCGGACAGCAGATGCGCGGCGAACCGATTAAACCGCTGGGCCGGCACAAGATTCAGGGGATTGGCGGCGGATTCATCCCAGACAATCTGCACATGAGCATCGTCGACGAAGTGCTTGAAGTGACCGACGAAGAATCGTTCGAGTGGGCCAGGCGACTGCACCGAGAAGAAGGAATCTTCGGCGGCATCAGCTCCGGCGGAAACATGGCCGCCGCCGCGCGCGTCGCGGCGCGACCGGAGAACAAGGGGAAGATGATCGTCGTCGTGATGCCGAGCATCGGCGAACGATATTTGAGTACACAGTTGTTTGAAGAAGGCTAGGTCGCGCGCACATTGCTGTTTGTCATCCTGAGCGTAGCGAAGGATCTCGGGCGCC
>JACMJD010000127.1 GCA_014380825.1 Phycisphaerae bacterium
GACGATCCGCACCCGCGCGTCCTGTGGGACGGCGGCTCGACCATCGGCGAGTCAAGCTGCGTCTCCTGCGGGCATTGCGTGACCGTCTGCCCGTGCAACGCGCTCATGGAAAAGTCGATGCTCGGACACGCGGGCTTCTTCACCGCCCTGCCGAAGTCGGCGCTCAAGGGCATGATCAATGTCGTCAAGGAAATCGAACCAGAAATGGGCTACGGCGGAATCCTCAAAGTTTCCGAGGCCGAGGCAGATATGCGCGAATCGCGCATTCGCCGGACGAAGACCGTCTGCACCTACTGCGGCGTTGGTTGCAGCTTCGATGTTTGGACGAAGGATCGGCACATTCTCAAAATCGAGCCGGAGCACGGACCGGCCAATGGGATTTCCACCTGCATCAAGGGGAAGTTCGGCTGGGATTTCGTCAACAGTCCGGATCGCCTGACCACGCCGCTCATCCGCGAGGGCGATAAGTTTCGCGAGGCAAGTTGGGATGAAGCGCTCCAACTGGTCGCCCGCCGATTTAGTGAGATCAAATCCGTGCACGGACCGGACTCGCTCGCGTTCATTTCCTCGTCCAAGTGCACGAACGAGGAAAGTTATCTGATGCAGAAGTTGTCTCGGGCCGTGATCGGCACGAACAACATCGACAACTGCTCGCGCTACTGCCAGGCGCCGGCGACGGCGGGACTCTTCCGCTCCGTCGGGTACGGCGGGGATTCTGGTTCGATCTCTGATATCGAGCAGGCGGACTTGGTGCTCATCGTCGGCAGCAACACCGCCGAGAGTCATCCGGTGCTTGCCGCCCGCGTGAAGAGCTCGCACAAACTGCACGGTCAGAAGCTCATCGTCGCCGACATCCGCGAGCATGAAATGGCTCGACGCGCGGACCTGTTCTTTCGGCCGCGACCCGGGACCGATCTCATTTGGCTGTCGGCGATCGCCCGGTACATACTCGACAACGGGTTAGCCGACACCACATTTCTCGAGGCGCACGTCAACGGACTGGACGAGTACAGAAAGAGTCTGGAACCCTTCACGCCTGGGGCCGCCGCGCAGTCGTGCGGCCTGCCGATCGAAACGCTCAAGAACGTCGCGCACATGATCACCAGCGCCGAACGCGTTTGCATTCTCTGGGCCATGGGCGTGACACAGCACACGATGGGCTCCGATACATCAACCGCGATTTCAAATCTGCTACTCATCACTGGAAATTACATGCGGCCGGGAACCGGCGCGTATCCGCTGCGCGGGCACAACAACGTGCAGGGCGCGAGCGACCACGGCTCGATGCCGAACAACCTTCCGGGTTATCAATCGGTAGACAATCCGGAAGTCCGCTCGCGATTCGAGAAATCATGGCAAGTGAAGCTGCCCAGCAGCAAAGGGCTCGACAACCATGAGATGGTGGACGCGATTCACCAAGGCAAGCTCAAGTCGATGTACATCATCGGCGAGGAGATGAGCATCGTCGATTCGAACGCGAACTACGTCCAAGCCGCGTTCGGCACGCTCGACTTCTTCGTCGTGCAGGACATTTTCTTCAGCAAGACCTGTCAGTTTGCAGACGTCGTGTTGCCCGCCGCGCCGAGTTTGGAAAAAGAAGGAACCTTCACCAGCACTGAGCGCCGCATTCAACGACTTTACCAGGTCTTCGAGCCACTCCATGGCTGCCGGCCGGATTGGCGAATCATTCAAGACGTGGCCAACCATCTGGGCGCGAACTGGAAGTACGAACATCCCTCGAAGATCATGGACGAAATCGCGGCGCTGACACCGATGTTCGCCGGAGTCCGTTACGATCGACTCGAAGGATACAAGTCGTTGCAATGGCCCGTTAGCGCCGACGGCGCCGACCAGTCACTGCTCTACACCAAGCAGTTCGCGTTCCCCGATGGCAAGGCGCGGCTATATCCGCTGCCGTGGTCGGAGCCAACCGAGCAGCCGGATGCAGAATACGATCTGCACCTGAACAACGGCCGGTTGCTCGAACATTTCCACGAGGGAAACCTCACGTACCGCGTCGACGGAATTCGCCAGAAGACGCCGGACACGTGGGTGGAAGTCTCACCACAACTCGCCAGCGAGCGCGGGATTCAAAGTGGGACGCGAGTGCAACTGCGCTCGCGCCATGGACAGGTCAGCGTCCGCGCGTTGGTGACCGATCGCGTACACGACAAGCAGTTGTACATGCCGATGAACTCGACCGAGTCGCCTGTGAATCGATTGACCGGCAGCCAATCCGATCCCGCCACGCACACACCCGCGTACAAAGAACTGGCCGTGAGCATGCTGGTGTTGCCAGAGGTCGATGAAAGCCCGCTGCCGCGGATCAACCATCGGTTCGGCCATCCGACACCGCAACTTGGCGTGCAGGTCGAGCGGAAGTGGCAGCGTGCGGATTACAAGGTTCCTGGTAACGGATTCGTCCAAATTGGAATTCGACGCAAACAAGGGTGAACGTCATGGCTACCGCTATTCCGCTCGACGTGCCGGTCCGCGATCCCCGCATCGCATTGCAAAGCCGTTTGCAGGATGCACCGGCGGAACACGCTGAAGCACTGTTGGACGGGTACGAAGTGCTCCAAGGTCTGCATGATTCCGGCGTGCTCGATCTCCTGCGCGGTGCGCTGGAATCAAGGGACAAAGTCCTCGAAGTCGCCGTTGGCGCGGCGGGCTCTGAGGCATCGGTTCGTGCCATTCGGAATCTCCTGCTCCTGTTCAACATGCTCAGCGCGATCGAGCCCGAAGTGCTCAAGACCTTTACTTCCGCCGTGCCGCAGGCATTGAAGCTTACGGCTCGCCGTCCCCAGCCGCCCGGTCTGTGGAGATTGGTCAAAGACTTCCTTTGGAATCAGGATTTTCGACACGGATTGGCCGCCGTGAACACACTGCTCGAGACGTTCGGCAGAAGTTTGTCGGGCGGCACCGAGGCAAAAGCACGTCCAGCAGACCACGATTAGCTCGCCGTCTGCACCACTTCAACTTCCGATTTTTCGTGCAGGGCAAGAGCGCGCTCATCGAGGGTGATGGAGTTGGCGCGAACGGCGCGCCGCGCCTGTCTGATGCCGATGAGCTCGATCTCCAGCAGGCATTCGCCGATTTCATCCTGCCGATTCCCGGCGGCGGCAAACGAGATTCTTTGACCGTGCGCTTCGGACGCCAGGAGATGGTTTACGGCGCGCAGCGCATGATCGGCGTGTCCGATTTCACCAACGGCGAGCGCACGTTCGACGGCCTGAAATTCTCGCTCGCCACGGGGGCGAATACGCTCGTTGCTGCCGGCAGCGCCGGGTTCGACGAAGCTCGTTACACCATCGGCGCGCGGTTCTCCACCGCGCCCAAGCCGCTCGATTTCGACATCGAGAGCGCATATCAGTTCGGTCAGTTCGGCTCGGGGAACATTTCCGCGTGGATGTTCTCTACCGAGGGCGGTTACACACTCGAAAACGTCGCGCCGAAACCACGGCTGAGTGATGTGGGGAACGCTCCTCTTTCTCCAGATCGGCGGGATGCATGGGCTCTAATTGTGCGTCCAGCAATCAGCATCTGTTCGCCCGCTCATCCACGATCACCTTGGTCCCACCGACGCCCAGAGTTGCTCGCCGTCCGCGCGCACAGCGTCCTCGCATCGCAGTCGTCTGCTCGAAGATCGCAAGAACGCTGGCACGCATGCAAAGACGAACGGGCTTCGGCGCGCCGGCCTTCCTCGCCATGAATTGGGAATCGATCACGGCGCTTGTACGACGATGTAGAACACGCCGTTCCCGCCGACTTCCATCTTGTACCAGTTCGGGCCACTCTGGTAGTA
>JACMJD010000128.1 GCA_014380825.1 Phycisphaerae bacterium
AGATCGTTGGCGCTCGGCGACGGGAACTTCGGCTGGATCGCGGGCGGTGTCTGCGGAAGTGCGGTGAGATCGATGATGTTCAGCCTCGCATCCTTCAGACGCGGCGCCAATTGCGGAATGGTAACGACCGTATCGATTCCGCTGTCGGCGATGACGTGGGCGATTTCGCGCTCGCCTAACAGATAATTGATCAGCACCACGCTCTTGCCCGCGAGCAGCGTTCCGTAGAAACTGGCAGCGAACCCGGCGCTGGCGGGCAACAGCAGGCCGACGTTCGGCTTCTTCGTTTGCAGCGACAGGTACATCCCCAGCCCCGCGGACATCGCCGCGAGCTGCTGATAGGTGTACTGACCGCGATCGTCGATGACGGCGATCGCGTGCGGCTGAGTTCGAGCGTGGCTGAAGAGCGGTTCAAAAAGCATAAGTCAATTCTAGAGAGGAACGCACGGATGCGAAACTCATCACGGATGAAATCGGGCAGCGCGTCTCTGCTGTCAAGTCTTGCTGGGTCGATCTTTTCCCTCTTGCTCCTGGTTTGCGGCGCCGGTTGCGCCGCGGACCAGGCTGCACAGCAGAGCCTCGATGCTGGATTTACCTCGATCGCCAACGCGCCGCAAAACGATGAGCTGACCGATGCACTGACGCGCGCGGATGCACAGCTCGCGAAAGAACCCGCCGGCAAGAACACGGCCCGCGCGCTGTATCTGCGTGGTCGGGCGCTGGAGCAGCGGGTGAAGAAATCTCCCGCGCAAGCGACCGCCGACTTCGGCGCGGCGCGGCAGGCGTATGTCGATGCGCTCCAGCAATCGCCCGGCACGCCGCTGGAGTATTACATCCGATCCAGCCTCGCCAATATCTGCTACTGGCAGGACGATTACACAACCGCCCAGCAGCAGTGGGCGGCGTGCGCAGGGAAGTTTGACGACGACACGGTGAATTCGTTCGTCCAGTATCGCATCGGATTGTGCCAGCAACGGCTGGGGAATTTCATCGCCGCGGACCAGACGTTTGCGACCGTTCAGGAAAAGTTTCAGGTTGTCGAAGTCGCGCAGCGCGCCAAGGCTCACACCGGCTTTCGATTCTTCACTGTTCAACTTGCGACGTTCGCCAACGCGCAAACCGCCGACGCCGCGGTCGCCCAACTGCTGCGCGAGAATGTGAATCCGAAACGGATCACCGACCCGCGCGGCACGCACGTCGTCACGATCGGCCCGTGCCCGAACTACGCACAGGCCCAACAACTGAAGGCCCGGTTCATCGCGCGGTATCCGGACGCGGTGATCGTGCCGTGACCCGCCCGGCGGTGCATTCAATGCCACAGCCACGCGAACGCGGCAACGGAGCCGCCGAAGCCGAAGATCCACGTTGTGATCAACAGCGCAAGATCGGCGCCGGACGTTCGCGATGAGAGCAATCCGCGCGGAGTCAGTGCGAAGACACAGATCGCCTGTGCAGTTGCGAGCGTCAGGAAGATGGGGATCGCGATGAACCAGTTCCAGCCCCAATTGCTGCGCCAGTCCTCGCCGATAGAATACGCGGCGCTCCCAATGCCGACGACGATGCTCAGCAAGCTGAGGAATACCGGCAGCGTCAGTGTGAAGTAGAAACGCTTCGTTGGCTGGTGAACATCTGGTCCCGGGCGCGCGTAGTTGAGTGTTCGCATCAGATGACCGCCTTTCCGTCTTGATCCAGGTGCGATAGTTAGTATATGATATCTTATAGAACGAAAGGCGTCGAGTAGGGCATTTTTGGAAAGAGCCGTCGACGGGCGCCCAAAAGAATTTTCACCGCAGAGGCGCGGAGGGCGCGGAGGCGCGCTCGAATCAGGCGCGCCTCCGCGCTCTCTGCGGTGAATATCAGGTTAGTGATTTGAGAAACTCGCCGATCCGATCGATCCCCTTGTCGATCTGTTCCATGCTTGTCGCGAAGCTCAGCCGTACGTGCGTGTTGAACCCGCTGTCGTTTCCCGGAACGACCGCGACGTGATTCTGTTCGAGAAGTGCCGACGCGAACGTGACGGCGTCGGTGATCGAGTGGTCGCCGATTCGCTTTCCGAAATACGCGCTGACATTTGGGAACGCATAGAACGCGCCGGTTGGTGTCACGCAGGTGATGCTGGGCAGGGAGGTCAGACGCTCCCACATGTGCTGGCCGCGGCGCTCGAATTCCTGGCGCATCGATTCGATCGTCTCGGCCCCGCGAGGATCATCCAGCGCCGTCGCGGCCGGCATCTGCGTGAAGCTAGTGATGTGGCTGGTGGTCTGGCTCTGCATCTTGTTCATCGCGTCAATGATGTGCTGCGGTCCGCCCACGTAGCCGACGCGCCAACCGGTCATGGCGAAGCTTTTGCTGTGGCAGCCGAAGGTCAGCGTGCGATCGAGCAACGCCGGATCGAGCGAGGCGAAGCTGATGGATTTCGTGCCTTCATACACGAGCTTTTCGTAGATCTCATCCGACAGGATCACGATGTTCGGATGCTTGATCAGCACGTCCGCCAGCGCATCCAATTCGTCGGGCGAATACGTGTGCCCACCCGGATTGCTGGGCGAGTTGATGATGAACGCCCGCGTTCGCCCGCGACCGGCTGTGATCGCTTCGGCCAACTGCTGTGGCGTGATTTTGAAATCGCGCGATTCATCGCCGCGCACGAACACCGGCACGCCGCCGAAGAGCTTCACCTGTTCAGGATAGCTGACCCAGTAAGGCGCGGGGATGATCACCTCGTCGCCGGGGTTGATCAGCGTCATCATCGCCAGGTACAGGCAGAATTTTCCGCCGGCGCCCGTGGTGATCTGCTGCGGCGTGTACGGAAGGTTGTTCTCGCGATTGAATTTCCGCGCGATGGCCGCCTTGAGTTCCGGATAGCATGGCGTCGGCGTGTATTTGGTCTGCCCTTTATCGAGCGCATCTTTCGCGGCCTGCTTGATGAATTCAGGAGTATCGAAATCCGGCTCGCCCGCGCCGAAGCTGATGACGTCGACTCCCGCCCTGCGCAGCGCCGCCGCCTTCGAATTCACGGCCAGCGTGATCGATTCCTGAATCAGTGTTGTCCGATCGGCCAATTGAATCATGTGCGAATTATCCTATGCATCGCGCGGCGGAGCGGACGTTAGCGGAGGCATAGAATGGGAGCAAGCGAGAGGGCAGAGGGCAGAAGGCAGAGGGCAGGACCGAGGAGCCAGCGGAGATTACAAAACGTGTGTGATCCAAGGCTGCCCTCTGCCTTCTTACCTCTGCCCTCTTGCACTGGCTTGACACGTTTCGGCCGTCAATTAAGCTGCCGCGAAGCAAGGGTCTCTTGTTCGGACTGCTGACCTCTGACCACTGCCGTGAAGGGGTATGGTGTAACGGTAGCACAAGCGCCTCTGGAGCGCTTTGTCTAGGTTCGAATCCTAGTACCCCTGTATCACCAGCCGCGTTCCCACAACGGGAACGCGGCTTCTGCTTTTGGCGAGTTGCCGCAACGGTGTAAACAGCGGTGTAACGCGGTGTAAAGCGGGCTTCACACCTAGACGAACTTCGATAGCCTACACGCTCGCAAAATCCAGAAGGGACCGACATGCAAACGCGGGTGAAACAGAAGTCGCAGCAACAAACGCATCGGCTGTACCGAGTTCCCATGTGGCACGCCGCGACCGGCCGCTGGTCGATGAAGATTGGGAAGAAGCACGGCCGGTCCGGTCAAGTAACTCAACGACTGCGGCTGCGCACGTGACCGCGCGGGGAATCGCGAACTGCACTTCGACCATTACGTCACGCTCGTCCTGCTGTACCTGTTCAACCCATTGATCGATTCGATGCGAGGCCTTCAGCAGGCCTCGGCGCTGGAGAAGGTCGCCGAAGCGCTGGGCGTGAAGCGGTTCAGCCTGGGCAGTTTTTCCGAGAGCTGCCGGCTGTTCGACCCGACGATGCTGCGCGCGGTGATCGAGCAGCTCAGCGCTCGGGCCGCGCCGCTGCTGCACGATCCGCGACTGAACGACCTGCGGCACCTGCTGACGCTGGTCGACGGCACCGTGCTGGAGACGATCGCGACGGTGGCCGATGCGTTCTGGCGTGACTATCGCGACGGCACGCCGCATCACGCCTGGCGCCTGCACACGCACTTCGAACTCCAGCGCTCGATCCCCTGCGACGTGGAACTGACCGACGCGGTCAACAGCGGTGACAGCGACGAGAAGGGGGTACTGCGCCGCAAGCTCAAGGCCGACCGATGTTACGTGATGGATCGCGGCTATGCGCAGTTCACGTTGTTCAACGACATCCATCGCGCCGCCAGCAGCTACGTCTGCCGGATGAAGGAGAACAGCGTCTACGACGTCGTCGAGGAGCGTGAGCTCGGTCGCGCCGCACGGGACGGCCAAACAAACGCACCGTGGAGATGCTGGCGTTTTACGTCATGGGGATCGCCAGCGACGAGGAGGTGATGCGGCACATCGCGAACCTGCAAAAAGCGAACGCGTAACACGCCGGGCTTTTCCACCGCCCCGATCGCGTGGCCGTCGACGCTGCGCGTCAACAATGTTTAACCTGCGCGGAACAAACCGGCCGAGCTCTCCGACTGACACGCGTCAACGCACGACTCGCTTGAGCAGCCAGCGTGCCGAACGGTATTGTGACATCCACCTTTCTTTCGTCCCACCTTTCTTTCGTCCATCGCCGCGATAAGCACGGGCGACGGGAACCCAGTTAGGTTTTGTGGCCGATTCCTGTCTTGCCGACAACACGTCCACCCGGGTTGCGCTGCGCGCGGGGCTCTTGCGGCGCGCAGCGCGCGAAAGTGGAAAATATGAATTTTTCGCACGGGTTTTCAGTTGAAAAATGCAAACGTCGCCGTTGCGCTGCGCGCCGGCGCGCGGGCCGGCGCAGCGCGGGGGGTAATGGTGGAGGGCGCGATTTGTTGTTCGCGCGAGCGCGCTCGGATCGCTGGATCTTTGACAAATGAATACACGAAGAGTGAACTTGGGCCGTTCCCCAAAATTCCCGAAAACACCCGATCGGCGAAAATCGTCTCAGCGGCAAATGCTGGCGGGGCCACGGGATGTCGAATTGCGTGCTGTCGATCGCGGGACAGGCGGATGAACGCCAAGGCGCCTGCGCTGAGCCCGTCGAAGGGCCAAACACGACATGGCGGAATGAAGAGGAGATGATCCACGAATTGACACGAATGTTCACGAATTCAGAGCGGGGTTACTCGTGGTCTCATTCATGTTCATTCGTGGATCAACTGACTTTCTCCGCATTTCTTTTGCGAGCATGGCGATCTTGTCCCTTTGACGCGCTCAGGGCGGGCGTCTTGGCGTTCGGTATGCATTGGGATGAGAAATGTGCGTCGGTAACGAAGCCGTTTGGTCGGCGACGAGGCAGGCACGGAAGTGTCGGGCGGGCCGGGAGATGGGAGAAGAACGGAATGAGCCGCGGCGCGAAACCGCGATCGAATCTAGCGGAACGAACCCGTTTGGATTGGGGGATCAAGGTGAGGGCTACGCGGTGGTTGGCCGAGGGCGCGAGGTTGTGATCGAGGGGTCAGCCGGCGATGCCGGGCGTTTCGGTGCCGGCAATGATGGCGGGCGCGCGTGTCGATCGCGCGATCGTCTGGCGAGACAGCGTGGCGAGCAACGCGATCGACACGAGCAACACGCCCCACGCGTAGTGGGGGGCGATGAGCGATTGCCACCAGCCCGTGCGCGTGATTTCGAAAAGTTGGGGCGCCCGATGCGAAACCGTCTGAACGATATCGAACGGCACCAGGAACACGATCATCGGGATCAGCATCGCGATCGCGAAGCGACGACGTGGTCCATCGAGCTCCACAAATGCCCCCGCGAGGCCGAGCGTCAGGAGCGTGGCGTCGTAGACGCGGTGGTAGATCGGGAGCAGCGAGATGGCCGATAGCGCGGCGAGCGTCAGGAGATTTGTCCGGCCTGTGAGTTGTGAGTTGTGGGTTGTGAGTTCCGCCGTGCGCGGGAACGCGCGGACGAACCACGCGAGCAGGGCAGCGGTGATGCAGAGGATGGCGACGCGCAGTGCGATCGGATCGCGGAACGCGCTGACGAGAAGCATCTTCAGGTCGATCATTTCGTCGCGGTACTCGCCGGCCCAGGAGTAGTCGTTTACGCCGCCGACCTGCGTGGAGGCGGCGATGCTGCTTCGCCAGGAGGCGAGCCAGTCGGGGTGCGAAGTCTGGATGGCGATGAGCGAGATTAGGCCGATCGCTGCGCTGGTGACGATCGCGGGGACGCTGACGCGCCAGCGACGCAGCACCAGGTAGTAAACGATGAACGGCGCAGCAATCTGCGGCTTCAGCGCACAGGCCAGTCCCAACAAGACACCGGCGAGGTTGTCGCGATTACGGTACACACACCAGAACGCGACAATGCACAGCGAGATGGCCGGCAGCGAAAGCTGACCCGACAGAATTCCAAACTGAAATGGTGCGGCGGCGAGTGCGGCGCTCACGAGGATCAGCGCTTTCGAGTCGCGCCACTTGATTCCCGCCATGTCTGCAAGCGCGATGAACTGGATGGCCAGCAGCGCGACGGTGATCGCCAGCCACGCGAGCATCGCGATCCGGGCCGGCAGCACCGCCAGCGGCGCGATCATCAGCAACGAATTTGGCGGATAGACCGTGGCCCAGTAGTTGACGTTTCGATCGGGGAACAAGTTTTGCGCGCGCCACGTCGCGACGACGCTTGGCATCTCGTACGGATGCTGGCCGTGGATCCAGGCGCGCGAGGCCGAGTAGACCGAGACGAAATCCCACATCGGCAGCTCGTGCCGCACGCGCTGCATGCCGCGAAAGCCCAGTTGCAGCAGGGCGAATGTCAGTAGCGTGATGGCGATGAATTTCCGCACGATAACTTCCGTTCGGTTATCCGTTCAACCACTTCAGTCGCGACGATCGGCCGAGCATTTGAACCAAGGCGAGCGAGCCGGCGAATCCGAAGCCGAAGATCACGAAGTCACGCGGAATGGATGGCGGCAGATGCAGACGCGCCGACAGGACGTGCATCGGTTCGAGGATCAGCACGTGGCAGAGATAGATGCCGTATCCGTATCGGCCATATCGGGCGAGCCAGGAGACCACCGGCCCGCGCCAAGGCGTGAGCGCGGCGAGCATGCATCCGAGCCCGGTCAGGCCACGGGGGATCAATTGGATGTCGTTCAGCACCTGCTTGAGCGAACACGCAAGCACCAGCGCGATTCCGGCGACTCCCATGACCGGCGTGACCGCAAAGATGACCGGCCCGAGCGTCATGAACCACGCGAACGCCATCGCCCAGCACGCTGCGGAGATCGCGCGCCACCATTGCATGTAGGAGATGAGCGAGCTGTCGGTTGTGCTGCCCCATGACGCCGGCATGGGAACTTGTGTGAATGCCAGGCCAGATCCGATCGCGACGGCGATCGCGACCCATCGTAGCGATCGATCCTGCTGTAGAAACGTTCGCTGCACGACCGCCATCACCAGTGACGCCAGCAGCAGAAAAGGCAGAAACCAAAGGTGATATTCGGTGCCGGTCCATAGCATGCTGGGGCGTAGCGAAACCAGCGAGTCATGGCTCAGTACGCGTTTCAGATCGTGCGCCAGCAGGTAAATCACACTCCAGGCGAAGAACGGAAGATACAACCGTCGGAATCGCAACGCGGCGTACCGCGGCAACGTGCGCTCTGGATTTCGTCGCAGCGACAGCGATTGGAAATACAGCGAAGCGAACAGATAAAACGGCACGGCGAACCGGAAGAAATTTCCCCAGCGCACCAGCGGCGCAGATTCGGTCGCATGAACGAAAACGATCCCCGCGGCCGCGAAGAAGCGCACGACGTCGACGGATTCGTTGCGAACGACCGTCGCGGATGCGAGCGTCGGGCGCGCAGCGATGCGAATCGCCGCGCTTCGGCCAATGGACGGCAATCGAATTATCGTTCGGGAGACAGAGACGATGTTCATCGGTTGGATACATCCTTGTGAGAACTGAACCGTGTTGTCAATGAGGGATTTAGTTTTCGCCAGGCTTTGACAATTCAAGCAACTCCTGCGCGGCGCAGCGGCCACTCCTGACCGTTATTGAATACAAATTTGTAGTACCCGATCCGGCACGTTATGTGCATGTTGGTGTAGTGAGACTCGAATCAAGATGGAAGGAACTGCGCGCAGGATGTTAGGGAAAACAATGAATTGCCATTCTGTCGGTTTTGAGGCGCTAGAACGGCGTCAATTATTCGCGGGGGTCTCCTTACTCACACATGGCTGGAACGGGCGACTTCTCGGTTTCGTTAACCACGCCGCAGCGGCAATCACTGATCGTCTTGGTGGGCCCTCACACGTTGCGCAGTACACGATGCGCATCGAGCCCGACTCGAATGGCGCACTCTTCGTCAAGAGCGTTACGCACAAGGATGGCACCGCGACCGCATCGTCGGCGGACACGGGTGAAATCATCCTGTTGACCGATTGGCGAAGCGTCGACACGAACGCGGTTTATTCGGCCGAATCCGTTGGCAGCGTCATCGCCGAGTACATGAAAAGTGTACCGATCGACGGGGTGCGATTGGCGGAGCTTCCGATACACGAGATGGGACTTAGCCGCGGTACCGCGATGCTCGATGGGCTGGCCAAATCGCTCGGCCGGGCGGGCATCTGGGTCGATCAGATCTCGTACATGGATCCGCGTCCGATCTTCGTCATGGGTGATCCGGCGCCGATCGTTTACGACAACGTCGCCTTCGCGGACAACTACTGGCGCATGGATGTTTCCGGTGAAGAAGCCAAGAGCGGAATGCGCGTCGACGGCGCATACAACCTGTACCAGCAGTTCATCAACGATCACGCCGACGGATACGAATTGGTGCACTTGGCGCCGGCGTCCTACTACATCGCCACGATCAATCTAAACACGCACGACGGCGGTGAAGGACCGATCTACGACGACTGGTTCGGCAACTCGGCCGACAAACCCGCACGCGACAAGACGGGTTTCTACTACAGCAACA
>JACMJD010000129.1 GCA_014380825.1 Phycisphaerae bacterium
CGCCTGCGGCAGTTGTGTCGATTCAAGTCAGGGTCGTTCGCCGTGGGCTGCCGTTGGGGCCAGGGCGGATTTTTCAGCGTGCAGCTCGCGGAGTCGTCGGTGCGCATTTCCAGCGTCGGCGGTTGGGTAATGGTCGTGATTGCGGCTTCAACGCTGCGCGCGCAGACCGCCGCCGGCGAGGCACCCGCCAAAGAAATCCGAACGCCGGTGTTTCATCGATTCGATCTGCCAGAATGCGACGACGGCGCGCGTGCGTTTTATCTTCGAATCGAACCAACCACCGAGCCGACAACGGGTGAGGCGAGCGTGGACGGAACGATCGATGTGACGCCGGATGTCTCGCAGCGACCGACGGTCGCGTTTCGACCGCTCGAGCCGCTCGGCGCCGCCAGCGCGTTTCCGCAGGCTTCGCCGCTGCGCGGCGATTTCGTCGGCAATACCGAATTCGTTCCGATCCCCGATCGCTGGCGAATCGGTCAACCGCAATCCTCGCGCGGCACGCGCGGGTCGCTGCTCAATCCGTACGACCAGAACGTCCTGAAGGGCGATTACCCGATCATCGGCCAAGACAAGTTTCTCGTCGCGACGCTCACGAGCGACACGCTGCTGGAAACGCGCCGCCTGCCGATCCCCAGCGGCGCCAGCTCGCTGCAACCGACGAGCTTCGATTTCTTTGGCTCGGGCAGACAGCAATTTGTCAACCAGAATTTCATCCTGTCGGTGGAGTTCTTCCAGGGAAATGCCGCATACAAGCCGCGCGATTTCGAGCTGCGAGTCACGCCGGTCTTCAACATCAATTACGTGCAGGCGGAGGAGCTGGGCGTCACCGATCCGGACGTGCGCGATCGGCGATATCGTGGCGATGAATGGATTGGTTTCCAGGAAGCGTTCATCGAAAAGCATCTTGGCGACCTGTCAAACAACTATGATTTCTGGTCGGTGCGCGCCGGCATTCAGGGTTTCAACGCGGACTTCCGCGGCTTCCTATTCGCCGACAACGAGCCCGGCGTGCGATTTTTCGGGACGCTCGACAATAACCAGATCCAGTGGAACGTCGCGTGGTTTCACCAGCTCGAAAAGGACACCAACAGCGGCCTGAACAGTTACACGTTTCGGCCGCAGGATATTTTTGTCGCGAACATCTTCTTTCAGGATTCGCTCCGCCGATTCGCGCCGCACTCGACCGATCCGAAATTCTTCGGCTACACAACGCTGCTGAGCTTCGTCGCCAACATCGATTCGGGTCAGCACGGCGATATTCAACTGGACGACAACGGCTTTATCGTTCGCCCTGAGCCGATCGGCACCATCCAGGGTAAGAACGTTCACGCGTATTACATCGGTTGGGGCGGCGACGGGCACATCGGACGGTTCAACATTTCGCACCAGTTCTATCAGGCGTTCGGCGTTGAGAGCTTCAACCCGATCGCCGACCAAGGCACGAACATCAACGCGCAGTTCTTCGCGGCCGAGCTTTCGTACGATCAGGATTGGATTCGTTATCGCGCCAGCTTCGCCTACGCCTCCGGCGACAACGATCCGACCGACGGCAGTGCGACCGGCTTCGACAGCATCTTCGACAACCCCAACTTCGCCGGCGGGGGCTTCAGTTACTTCACGCGGCAGGCGATCAAGTTGACCGGCTCGGGCGTGAATCTGGTCAATCGCAACAGCTTCCTGCCGGACCTGCGCACGAGCAAAGAGCAAGGCCAGGCTAACTTCGTGAACCCGGGCCTGTTTCTGTACAACCTCGGCGCCGATTTCGAGATCACGCCAAAGCTGAAGCTGATCACCAACGCCAGCTATCTCCAGTTCGCTGATACGAAGTCCCTGCAAGTCCTGCTGCACGACGACAAGATCGGCCGGGACATCGGATTCGATTTAAGCGTGGGTGTGCAGTATCGCCCGCTGCTGACGAACAACGTGATCTTCACCTTCGGCGCGGCCGCGTTGATTCCCGCGAACGGATTTCGCGATATTTATACCGGTGAGACTCTGTATTCTTGTTTCGGAGCGATGACGCTGACTTACTAACCACGCGAGCGATGGCAAACCAACACTGTCATTCTGATCGCAGCGAAGAATCTCGGGAAGCCGAGGCGCGTTCGCGTCCCGAGATTCTTCGCTGCGCTCAGAATGATAACGTACGGCGGAGAATTCACGGCGCTCTGGCGGCGGTGCTGATCTTCGCCGGCCTCGTGCTCGCCGGGTCGTGTCAGGAATCTTCACGCCCCAAAGCGATGAAGACTTCTGCGCGGATGGACGCGCCGACGACCGCTCCAACCACCGCGCCGGCCGAGCGGTTTGGCATCTACAAGTACGCATACGCTCCAGCGAACAGTTGGCCGAGCATTGAGGAGGCCCAGGCGCGATCCGAGTCGTGCCTGATTTGCCACGTCACCACCGATCGCCACTCGATGCACACCGACAAGACGGTCACGCTGTCCTGCGTCGACTGTCATGGCGGCGAAGCCAAGATCACATTTGCGAGCGATGCGATTAACGGCAGCGGCGTGGATTACCTGAACGCAAAGCGCCAGGCACACGTGCCGTCGAAACTCCAAAGCTTGTGGAAAACGTCCGGCAATCCCGAAGCGCCCGGCGCGGCCACGTTGCGGGAAAGCGTCGACTTCATCCGCTTCGTCAATCCCGGCGATCTCCGCGCGGCGCCGGCGGCGTGCGGTCCTTGTCATAACTCGGAGAAGGACAACTTCATCGTCGATCGCGTCGCCTCCAGCATGATGGCGCACGGCGCAATGCTGTGGGGCGCGGCCCTCTACAACAATGGGGCGATCGATCGCAAGACATCGACCTTCGCCGAGGCGTACATGCCCGACGGTCGGCCCGCCGCGATGGTCGCGAACCCGCCGCCGACCACCCAGCAGGCGCAGAAGGGTGTGCTCGCAGAGTTGTTCCCGCTTGGCCGGTGGGAAGTCACGCAGCCAGGAAACGTGCTGCGCGTGTTCGAGCGCGGCGGATTGCGTCGCCCGCAGATCGGTCTGGTCGATCCGCTGGAAGAGGCGGGCAAGCCGGACGTGAAATTGTCGGTTCGGGGCTTCGGCACCGACGTGCGCACCGATCCGGTGTTCCTCGGTTTGCAGAAGACTCGCCTGCTCGATCCGACGCTGGTCTCCTTCGGCTCGAACGACCACGCCGGTGATTATCGCGGCAGCGGATGCAGCGCGTGCCACGTGATCTACGCGAACGACGCCAGCCCGCAGCACAGCGGGCGCATGGCGGAGTTCGGGCGATTCAAAAACGTCGAGATCGGCAAGTTCGGCAATCGCGGGGAAAGCTTTTCCGTCGACACTACTGTCAACCGCGGCCCGAACAACACGGCCGGTCCGACAACCCATCCGGCCGACGGATACGATCGCAGCGAGCGCGCGCGGGATGGCGGGCATCCGATCCAGCACACGTTCGTCAAGAAAATGCCCACCAGCACGTGCATCGTCTGTCACGTTCACCCCGGCACGACCGTGACGAATTCTTATCTCGGTTACATGTGGTGGGACAACGAATCCGACGGCCAGTTGATGTATCCGAAGAAGCAGCGCTATCCGACCACGGATGATGAGTTCAACATCAGCATCCACAATCCCGAACAGGCGGCGGCGCGCGGATTGTGGGGCGATCGGAAGTTCCTGGAGAAGACCGGCACGCCTGATTTCAACGCGACACTCAAGCACAACCAGTTCGGCGATTTCCACGGCCACGGCTGGGTGTTTCGCAAAGTTTTCAAGCTCGATCGCAAGGGCAACCTGCTTGATGCGAAGGGCGAGAAGATCCCGTTCACCGATGCCGATCGATTCGCACGGGCGGTGCACTTGCAGGACGTGCATCTGGAAAAGGGAATGCAGTGCGTGGATTGTCACTTCGAAAAAGACAATCACGGTGACGGCAAGTTGTATGGTGAGACGCGCAACGCCGTGCTGATCGATTGCATCGATTGTCACGGCACGGCGGACAAGCCGGCGGAGATTCTTTCGTATCGTCGCAAGAGCGCCCGCGCTAACGACATTAAACCCCGCCCGGGCCCGCAGAAGGCAAAGATGGAAGCGCAGAAGAAAGCGCTCGAGGCAGAATCCAAGCAGCACCTGGCCAACGCGTTCAGCGGCAACACCGCGACGCAGGATCCGACGGCGAACAATCTCACCATCACCGGCCACTTCGAATTGAAAGACGGCCGCCTCTGGCAGAAGAGCGCGATGGACGACAGCAAAGGCTGGTTCGTTTCGCAGACCGCCGAGCTGAAGGCCAATACTGAAGACAAGGAAGGCGAGTCGATTCTGCCGCAGGAGCGAGTCGACGCCGCACGATACGCGCACACCGTTCGGCGCGGCGTGGATGAAGCGGGCAACCAGAAATGGGGCGGCGATCCGTCGAAAGATCAGACATCGGATGACATGATGCTCGCGCACGCCGACACGCGCGTTTCGTGCTACGCGTGTCATACGTCGTGGAACACGAGTTGCTTTGGTTGTCACCTGCCCATGCGCGCGAATCAGCGCAAGCCGATGCTGCACAACGAAGGCGCGATCACGCGCAACTACACGAATTACAATTTCCAGACGCTGCGCGATGACGTTTACATGCTGGGCGTGGATTCAACCGCGCGGAACAACAAGATCGTGCCGATCCGCAGCGCCTGTGCCGTGCTGGTCAGCTCGCAGGATGCGAATCGACAATGGCTCTACGAGCAGCAGCAGACGATCTCGGCCGAAGGTTACAGCGGGACGGCGTTCAGCCCGTATTTTCCGCACACGGTGCGCGGCAAAGAGACCAAACAGTGCGCTGATTGTCACATCCACCGCGACGCGGCTGGCCTGGTCGATAACAACGCTATCATGGCGCAACTGTTCCTGCAGGGAACGAACGCGGTGAATTTCCTCGGGCGCTTCGCGTGGGTCGCCACCGGCAGCGGTGGCGTGGAAGCGGTGGCCGTCACCGAGCGCGATGAGCCGCAGGCGGTGATCGGGTCTCGCCTGCATCAGACAGCGTATCCGGATTACTACAAGGCCCACGTCGATCGCGGGATGAACCTTGTCGAATCGCACGAACATCACGGCACCGTGCTGGATGTGCAGCTTCGCGGCGAATATCTCTACAGCGCCTGCGGCGAGAACGGATTCATCGCGTACGACGTGGCCAACATCGACAACAAAGGATTCTCCGAACGCTTTCTCACCGCGCCGGTTTCGCCGCTGGGTCAGCGGTTCTACGTGAAGAGCAAGTTCGCCACGAGCATCTGCTCCCCCAGCACGATGGCGATCGATCCGACGCGCAAATCGAACGAGGAGAATCTCGAAGGCGTGGTCACGGAAATCGGAAATCCGAACAACGTCCTCGAGCAACGGAAGATTCATTCGCTCTATGCATACCTGTATCTCACCGACGCCAAGGAAGGCCTGATCGTCATCGGCAATCCGGCGAACAGTAAGAACGGCGCGGGTGTCAGCACGCTACTGGATGGCGATCCGACCAACAATTTCCTTCAGCGCGCTCTGACGTTCAACCCGAACGGCATCCTGCGCGGCGCGCGACACATGAGCCTGTCCGGCACGCACGGCTGGATCAGTTGCGATGCGGGGATCGTCGTCGTCGACTTTGACAATCCGCTCAAGCCGCGCGTCGTGACGACGATCGATTCAACGCAGGTGAACCAGCCGCGGCGAACTCAGTTCCAGTTCCGATATGCGTTCGTAATCGATCGCGATGGCCTGAAGGTCTTCGACAACACAAACCCCGAAGCGCCGACGCTCGTGAGCGGCGCCAGCCTGACGATCGAAGACGCCCGCGATCTCTACATCAGCCGAACATACGGTTACGTCGCCGCCGGTCGAAACGGCCTGGTGATCCTCGATCTGGAAAAACCCGAACGGCCGACGATCGATCAGGTGTTCAACGCCGATGGCAAGCTCAACGATTCGATGGCGGTCAAGGTGGGCATGACGAACACGTCGATGTTCGCGTACGTGGCCGACGGTCGAAACGGGCTGCGCGTCATCCAACTCACAAGCCCGGATGACACGCCCACCTATGCCGGCTTCAGTCCGCGTCCCGCGCCGCGCCTGATCGCGCAGCACAAAACCCACGGCCCGGCGCTGGCGATCAGCGAAGGGCTGGATCGCGACCGTGCGGTAGACGAATCCGGCAACCAGCTCAGCGTGTTCGGCCGACGAGGCGCGCGCCCGTTGACGCTCGCCGAGCAGCAAAAGCTCTATCTTCGTAAGAACGCCGACGGCACGACGAAGCTGTTCACCGTCAGCGGGCAACCGACCACTCAACCGATGCCGTAGATCTCGTCTTATCCCCTCGCCCCGTACTCGGAGAGAGGGTTAGGGTGAGGGGCATTCGCGACAGCGAAGGCTCTTCGGAATTACGAAAGACGAAGACCCCTCACCCAACCTCTCCCCGAGTACGGGGCGAGGAGCAAATGCGCAGACCTCACCCTGCCCTCTCCCGGAGCACCGGGCGAGGGGGTAGAGTTTCCGCGTGCCGCGAGTTCTCTCCGCGATCCTCTTCGCTGCTTTACTTATCCGTCTCGGTTGGGTCCTCTCGCGAGATCATCGCGATGAAGTTGCGCTCGCGAATCTTCCTGATCAACGCGAATACCTGACGCTCGGACGAAATCTGCTCGACGGTCGCGGACTCGTGATGCGCGATGATCGACTCGGTGTCGACGTCCACGCATTCCGCGCTCCCGGTTACCCGATCGCCGTCGCGTTGTGCGGTGGCAACATCCTCACGATCCGCATCGCACAGGCGCTGCTCGACACCAGCACGATTCTCGCGGTGTACCTGCTCGCGCGGAAATTCCTCCCGCCGGCCGCTTGCGTTTTCGCGTCTGTGCTTGTCGCGTTTAATCCATACCTGATCTATTTCAGTTCGCTGATCCTCTCCGAGACGCTGTTCATCGCGCTGCTCGCGTGGGGAATGTATTTCCTGACGTCACGAAATTGGTGGATCGGGTCGCTCATCCTCGCGCTCTCGGTCCTCGTGCGCCCAAGCGCAATGTTGTTGCCGATGGTGTTGTCGATGATCATCGTTCCGACGAGCCGCGATCGGATCATGCGCCCGTTTGTGTCGAGCGCGCTAGTCCTGCTCGTCCTGTTCCCCTGGGCATACCGCAATCACCGCGTCATCGACCGCTGGGTTTGGACCACCAGCAATGGCGGAATCACGATGTACGATGGATTTCATGCCGATGCGACCGGCGCGAGCGATCAGCGGTTCATGATTTCCAAGATCACCGAGCTTCAGGCGCTCCCGAACGAAGTCGACCGGTCCGATCATCTCACGCATCAGGCGCTGGAATTTATCAAGGCAAATCCCGGTCGCTCAGTCGTCCTGGCCTTGAAAAAAATCAGTCGCACCTGGAGTCCGATACCCCTCAGCGCCGAGTATGGCGGAAACGTGCGGATCGTGATCCTGGCGGCGATTTACACGATTCCGCTCTTCGCGCTGACGATCGTCGGACTCTGTCGTTCTAACCTATCTACACCTGCAAAAGTCTTTCTCCTGCTACCGGCGATATACTTTACGGCGATCCACGCGTTTTCCGTGGGCTCGCTGCGTTATCGGCTCCCCGCGGACGTGCCGATGGCAGTGGTAGCCGCTTCGACATTGAAGAAGAGGGTAGAGGTTAGAGGGTAGAGGTTAGGAATCGTTTTCCGGCCCTAACCTCTAACCTCTACCCTCTGACCTCTCTCCCATGCCCCGATCCGTCACCAGTCCCGACCGCCTCTTCGATCGGACTTGGCGTCCGGGGCATCCGTTTCGGCCGAAGCTGTCGCGGCTGCGGCGCGCGATCATGGGGCTGGCGCTGTTGGTCCTTTGCCTGATCATCGGCGCATACTGGTACGCGACGGATTCCAACCGCGTGCGCGGCAAGGCGCAGGATTATCTCTCTCGCCTGATCGGCGGACACGTCACGATCGGCGAGGCGACGCTCTCGATCTTTCAAGGCCTTCAGCTCAAAGACGTTTGCGTCTATTCCGACGAATCAGCCAACGAAGATTCGCTGCTATTCAAGGCGCGATCGTTCGTCCTTCGGGTGAATGGCCCCGCGCTACTTGAGGGCCGGTTGGAAGCCGATCAGATCGTCGCGATCGATCCGTACGTGCGATTGACCGAAGATCTCAACACCGGCGGATGGAATCACGAGCGCCTGCGCCGGCCCAAGTCGGTGCCGCGCACGCCTGGCGATCGCCCGCTTCAGTTGCCGCAGGTCGTCCTGCGCAACGCGATCGTCGAATACGGCCAGGTGCAAGCCGGCCAGCGCCGCACGCGCGGGACGATGGCGATCGAAGGCCAGCTCACGCCGTCGCTCGAGGCGGATGTTTATCTCTTCAAGCTTCAGAGTCGCGGCGCGTCGCAGGGGATCGGGCCCAGCGTCGATGGCAAGGTCGAGATGTCGACCGGCGCGGTGAGCGCGAGCCTGATGAATTTCCGCCTCGGCGCGGATCTGGAAGCCATGCTGCCGATGCAGGTGCGGCAATGGTGGAAAGACCACGACATCGCCGGCCGAGTTGATGTGCCCGACCTGACGTATCAACCCGCCAGCGCCGACGGATCGCGCCCGCAGACGTTTCGCGCGCCGATCGATTTTCGCAGTGTGAACCTCACGGTAAAGCCGCAGGAGTGGTTGAGCGCCGAAGAAATCAGCCGCAACGAGTGGATGCGCACCGCGATGCAGGCGATGCGCGGCGCGGGGCTCGACACCAGCGGGTTCGTCACGAAGCTTCAGCAACTGGTTGACCCAACGCCGATCACGCTTCGACAGGTCACCGGGCGATTCGTGTTTACCGAATCGGCGATCGACATCGAGAACGTCACCGGCTTCGTCGAAAGCAATGGCGTGAAGATCAGCGGACGGATTGAGAACTACACGAACCCGACGCTGGCGACGACGCCGAAGGGCATTCGCGTCTCGTCGCTCGACACGGACGACATCGTGATTCCCGCCTCGCCGCGCTACATCAATTCGATGCCCCAGCCGGTGCGTGAGATCTACGATCATCTGCGTCCGCAGGGCCGTTGCCGATTCTGGGTGATGCTGAAGCGTCCCGATCGCGACTCGCGGCCGGAAGTCGAAGGCGAGATCAGTGTCCTCGACGGACAGTTCACCTTCGACAAGTTCCCATACCCGATCGAAGGCGCGACCGGAAAACTTGTGTTTGGTACCGATCCCAAGACCGGCGCCGAGCAGTTGGAGATTCGCGAGATCCGCGGCCGCGGCCCGACGGGGAGCGCGAACGAGAAGGCGCGCGTGAAGATCGTCGGAACGGTCAGCCCGTTCGGCGCGGAGTCGAAAGTCGAGATCACTGTGACCGGCGACGACATCGTCTCCGAGCCCGCGCTGTTCGCCGCATTTCCACGCGAGACCCAAAAAGCGCTGACGTTGTTCGACGCACCGGGCAAAGGCCAATTCCCGATCTTCCGCGGCGGGTTTAAGTGCGAAGTGCTTCGGCCATTCGGAATCGATACCGAATGGCAGGTCACCACGCACATCCGGCTTGACGAAGCGGCGGGGCAACTCGTCGCGTTCCCCTATCCGATGAGCGGTGTCACCGGCGAGCTGACCGTAACCGAGACATCCGTGAAGATCGGCCACGCGACGATGAAGAAGAACGGCGCGACGCTTTCGATCGATGGACAAGTGAGCTGGACGCACGAGAAGGGACAGAAAAAAGATTCGCGAGACTCGACGATGGCAGCGGTTGATCGGACGGCCACGTCGCGCATGCAGCCGCCGAAGGTTGTCGATGGTGAGCCTGACCATGTTCCCGCGCTGCGGCCGGAGCTGCACATCGTCGCGACGAACGTGCCGATCGATGCCGATCTGCTCAGCGCCATGCCACCCGACCAGCGCGAGTGGCTGGCGAAGATGGGAATGAGCGGACGGTTCGACTTGGACGGCAACGTCACCACCGCAACGAAAGCAGCGGCGCCAGCCCAAGCGAATGCGAGCGACGTTGATTTCGATTTCCACATCAAGCTGCACGAAGGCTCGATGTGGCCGACCGAGGGAATGTTTGCGGCGTCGAACTTAAACGGTTCGTTGCGGCTCACGCCTGGACGAGTGGTGTTCGAATCGTTGGCGGGCAAGCGTGGCGATGCCGATCTGTCCGCGCGCGGCTCCGTAAGCTGGGGTGGCGAGGCGCCGGAGATCGCCATCACCGCCGATGCGAAGAATCTCTTGCTCGATGCGGCGTTGTACGGAACGCTCCCCGAGTCAGCGAAGGCTGCGTGGGACCAGGTGAAACCCAAGGGCACGCTCGACGCCGCCATCACATACAGCGGCAAGGTTGAGAAACATCCGACGACGGTCCCCACAACCGCGCCGGCGACAGGGCCCGCGGACAACAGTCTTGCCGCCGCATCGACGCAGCCGAGCGCGGGCTTTCAGGTCGTCCTAACGCCGCGAAAGCTGTCCGCCACACCGACCGCCGTGCCGTATCGGTTGGATGATCTGACCGGCACGATCACGATATCGCCGCAGCGGGTTGTGTTGCAGGATGTCACCGCGAAACACGGCGATGCCAGCGTGAAGTTGACGGGAACGGGCACGAGCAGTTCGCCCGATCCGGATGCGCCGCTCTCGTGGGATTTTAAGATCGCCGGTGAGCGCGTGCCGATCGATGACGAGCTGAAGCGCGCAATGCCCAAGGCGATGGCGGACATGCTGAAGTCGCTTCAGCTTCGCGGCACGGTTGACTTCGAGTTCGATAAGCTCATCGTCGCGCGATCGAGCGCTTCTGCTGGTTTAGCGACGACCAAACCGGGCGTGAAAGCCGATGATCCGCCGCTCGACGTCGATTTCTCGATGCGCATGCGTGCCAGCAATGCCTCGCTGGATGTCGGCGTGCTTCTCACGGATATCAAAGAAGGCACCGCACGATTCAGCGGATCGACCCGCGGCGGGAACCTGGCGCAGCTCGACGGTGCGATCGATTTCCCGACACTCACGTTCGCGGGCCGAGCAGCATCGGATCTGCGCGCGACGCTGATCAAACCCGCCGGTCAGGATCTGCTGCGAATCCCCAAACTGGAAGCCCGCATCGCCGACGGTGAGATGGCCGGGCAATTCGATTGCATCCTGGCTGATACAGGTCCATCGCGTTACGCGCTCACGCTTGTCCTGCGAAACGCCGACGTCAAGCAGTTCACCGGCGAAGCCGCACCCGACGTGCGCGGAAGGTTGTCCGCCAGCCTCGCGCTCGAAGGCGCCTTCAACGACACCGCCTCCCGTCGCGGCCGCGGCGATGTTTCGGTCAACGGCGAGCGGATGTATCGCATCCCGCTGATCCTCGGTCTGCTTCAGATTACAAACCTCGCGTTGCCGATCACGTCGCCCTTCAACGAGGCGGCCGCACGCTACATCGTCGATGGTAATCGCGTGACGTTCGAATCGATTGAGCTCCGCGCCAAAGACATGCTAATGCAAGGCAGCGGCCACCTCGATTTCGGCACGAAGCAAGTTCGCTTAACCTTCGTCACCGACAACACCACTTGGCCCAAGCTGCCGATCATCGGCGACTTTTTGCAGGGCGCGCGACACGAGCTGTTGCAGATTTACGTCAAGGGAACGCTGGAAGAACCAAAGGTGAGCGCGGGGGCGTTCGGAACGGTCACGACCACCGTCGATGAGGTACTGCGCGGGAACGATGCCGGGGAAGCGTATCGGAAGAAACGGTAGAATCGCGGTCTTCTCGCATTCGTCGGCAGTTTCACTTCGCGCGCTGCGATCCACCCGCTATCCTGCACCTCGTGACCGCACTCGGTTCCACAACCGCGCCTGCTGCATATCTGGTGCCGATCGCCGGACCGGCGCTCGAGCCGATCGAGTTGTCGGACAAGCCCGACGGGCTCACGATCGGTCGACACGAGCAGTGCGACATTTGTCTTCCCGCCGACGCGGAGAAGGTGTCGCGGTTTCACGCTCGGTTTGCCCGGCACGATGGTCGCTGGAGCGTCGCGGATCTGAGCAGCCGTTGGGGGACTTTTCTTAACGGGATCAAGATCAATCCCGGGCCGGACGTGCCGCTGAGCGAAGGCGATCTGATTCGCATCACGCCCTGGACGTTTACGCTCTCACCGACGCCGAAGCGCCGCGGGTTGCAATCGCAAAATGACACCGGGCAGACGATGGTGCGCGCGGTCACGCCCGAGCGCATTCGTCCGCTGGCGGAGGATATGCTCGCGCTGCTGCTGGAAAGCGCCGCCGCGATTCACGCGGCCACTGATGAGAAACAACTCGCCGACACGTTGATGGACACCGCCTGTCGCGGCACGGGATTGACGAACGCGGCAATGCTGCGACCGATCGATCCGACCAGCGGACAGATCGAAGTGATCGCCGCGCGGTTGTCGCCGAATGCGGCAAGCTCGCCGCAGGCGGCGTTCAGCCGCTCGCTCATCGCGGCGGCGAGCAACGGCGTGGTCGCGGAAATTTCCGCCAACGCGATCAACGAAGACATCTCGCAAAGCATCGTGCAGATGAAGATCAACAGCGCAATCTGCGTCCCGCTAATGCTCGGCCCGACTGTTGCGGCATATCTGTACCTCGATTCGCGCGGCACGATGATGCAGGCGCTTCGACCGAACGCCAGCGCGTTCTGCGTCGCGATCGGGCGCATAGCGAGCCTGGCGTTAGCGAACCTCAAGCGCATCGACATGGAAAAGCGCGAAGAGCGCATTCGATCCGATC
>JACMJD010000130.1 GCA_014380825.1 Phycisphaerae bacterium
CGGCGCACTGTCGCGAAAGTTCGCGCGGCAAGTCATCGCCACGCTGCTTTCCTCGCCGGCGCCACCCGCGCTATCGCAATCATCCGAGGAGAATCCGCGTTGAGCTTGCTGCCATCGTAATCGCCGTAGAGGCATTCCAGCTCGAAGCCGTTTCGTTCCAGCAGGATCTGCAGCTCGCGCGGGAACATGAACGTGAGGTCGAATTCGCTCGTCTCGTGCTGCTCGGTTCCGTCGCCGTCGAACCAGCGGTAATGGAACGTGATGTTCTGGTTCTGCTTGCTCGGGTCGCGTTTGATATCGATCGACCGTTGGACCGTGCGATCGAATGCCGGCACGTAGAACATGTAAGTGTCGATCCCGCGCGATTCAGGCTTGGACAAGATTTCCAAATTGGGCTGAAAGATGTCGATCCACAGCCGCCCGCGCGGACGCAGATGTCGATGCACGCCACGCAGCAGCGCATCCTGATGTTCAAGCGACGTGAAATTCAAAAACGTGTTGAAGAAGATCGTCGCCCAGTCGAAACGCTCCGGCAGCTTGAGCGTCAGCGCGTTTTGTTTGATGAAGTCGAGGTTCTTCCGAGTGAGCCCAACGGAATCTCGTTTGAACGCGGCACGATCGAGCATGCCCTGATCGTAATCGACGCCGACGACACGGTGCCCCGCCTGCGCGATCGGGATGGATGCGCGGCCCGTTCCGCAGGCGACATCCAGCACGCGCAGCTTTTTCCGCGGCAAATGTCCGAGGAAAAACGGCACATCGCACTGAAGGATGGGCGAGTTCTCGTACTCCGCGTCGTAGTAGTCGGCGTTGGCTTTGTAGAATTTGGACATGCCCATCCTATATGGCGAGGTCGCCGCGGCGGGCGTGTGCGATCACGCGCTCCCCGTCAAACGCAAGCCGCATATTCGCAGGCAGCGTCGCATTCGTCGCCGCGTGCGCCATTCCGTGTGCGATGTGCGTGAACAGTGTCACGCCGGCCCCGATTCGCTTCGCCGCGTCTACCGCTTCTTCCAGATTGAAATGCGCCGGATGTTTTTTTATCTGCAACGCATCGAGCACCAGCACATCCAGATCTCGCAGCAAGCTCCACGAATCTTCCGGAATCGCGCTCACGTCCGTGCAATACGCCAGCCCGCCAACGCGGAATCCCAGCACCGGCCATTCGCCGTGAACCAGCGGGATTGGAATCCACGCCTGCGATCCGATCCGAAACGGCCCGTCGATCACGCGCTTCGTCAACTGTGGCCGAAACACGCGCGGACCCTCGTGCGGCGGGAGAAAGGCGTAGTCGAAGCACCGACCCACCGCCGCATGCGTTTGCTCGTTGGCCCAGATGTCGATTGGCTGCCCGCTGATCGCATTGAACCGACGGACGTCGTCCAAGCCCATCACGTGATCCGCGTGCGCGTGCGTGAACACCACGGTGTGGATCATGTCGATTCGATTGGCGATGCACTGCAGTCGCAGCTCCGGCGATGTGTCGATCACGATTCGTAGGTCGTCATAACTCACGAGCGCGCTGGGTCGGCTGCGCTTGTCGTGCGGATCGGTGCTTTCGCAGACCGAACAATGGCAGCCGATCATCGGGATGCCGGCGCTGGTGCCGGTTCCGAGCATGATGAGTTCGATTTCGGACATCGGGCGCCGTTTATAGAGCAGAATCGCGGTGGATTGAACTGCCGATCACTTTGTGCGCTCTCAGTTCGCCCAAAACGTGGTTTATTGGCGAACTCTTTGGAGAAGGAGAATGGGAATGCGATCTCGTCTTTTCGTCCTAACTACGCTGTTGATCACGCTGCTCGGCTCGCGAGCACACGCACTGGATCTGTACAACGGCGCGCTCGGCACCACGCCCGATCAGCAAGGCTGGCTGAAGTTCAACACCGACGGCGCGTCAACGCCCACCACCGCCGGCAACAAGACCACGTTCGACACCAGCGCCGCCCAATCCGAGCGCGGCGGGTTCTCGAATTACAACTTGATCTTCCCAGTAAACGTCGCTTTTCCACCGCTTGATCGCGCGACCGGTTACACCGTTTCGCTCGACATGAAAGTGCTGGCCGAGTCACACTCAAGCAATAATCGCTCGGGTGTTGGGTTGATTGTCCTTTCCAGCGACCTGTTCGGCATCGAGCTGGAGTTCTGGTCGAATGAAATCTGGGTGCAATCCGGCGCCGATTTCCTTCATGCCGAAGGCGCCGCGGTTAACACGACCAGCGCAAATACCACGTACGATCTGGTCGTACACGGCAGCAAACCAAAAAACAAAATGCAGTAGCCAATGAGATAAGCGGGCAACCCATAAGCGCGGACGAGTGCCAGGCGCGGGGCAAGCCGTTCGAGTAGTTGCCCAGTAAGCAAGCCAAGTGCGCCAAAACTAAGCAACAACAGCCCATAATGGACGGGGCGTGCGGCGGGCAACCAATACGACAGCCAGTAGATGCTCCAAAGTGGGACAAGGCCGAGCATGGGGTAGAGAAATTTGGTCTCGGCGAAAGGTTCGCTGCGGTTACGTAGGTGATCTTGTACGGCAAACGCGGCGTAGAGCACAATCGCTAGGCTAATGCCGATGCGACTCACGTCCACATCGGCGAG
>JACMJD010000131.1 GCA_014380825.1 Phycisphaerae bacterium
CGCTGGGCGCGATGCAAGGCGGATTGGTCGGCATGAGTTTCAGTTGGGAAGCGGGCGTCGGATACTACGTGCCGGTGAAAGGGCCGGTCGGGTGCGAGATTTTGGATTGCGATCGCGTGCTGCGCGAGCTTAAGCCAATCCTCGAAAACGAGAAGATTGAAAAGGTTGGCCACAATCTCAAATACGACATTCAGGTGATGCGCCAAGCCGGCGTGTACGTGCGCGGCGTGGTGATGGACACCATGATCGCCGCGTTCCTGATCGACGCGGGACGACTGCGATACAACATCAACGATCTCTCGCTTGAACTCCTCAACTTCCGCAAGATCGACACGGCCGAGCTGATCGGCAAGGGGAAAAAGCAGATCCGCATGGATCAGGTTGCGCTCGAACGCATCGCAACCTACGCAGCCGAGGATGCGGACATCGCGTTTCGGTTGTCGGAGACGCTGGAGAAGAAGCTGAATGATCTGCCGACGATTCGCAAACTGAATGATGAAATCGAAACGCCATTGATCGGCGTGCTGGTCGAAATGGAAGCGAACGGGATCGCGGTCGATCCGAAAGTGCTGAAAGAGCAAAGCGTCGTGCTCGGTGAGCGCATCGATGGATTGCGAACGAAGATCATGACTGAGGCGGGCGTCGATTTTAACCCGGATTCACCGAAGCAATTGGCGGATGTTCTGTTCAACAAACTGAATCTGAAATCGGTGAAGAAGACGAAGACCGGCCAGAGTACTGACGTCGAAGTGCTCGAAAAACTGGCGGCCGAGCATGCCGTGCCGAAGTTGATTCTCGAGTATCGCTCGCTCGTGAAATTGAAGAACACGTACCTCGATAACCTGACGGATTATCTCAACCCGAAGACCGGCCGAATTCATGCGAGCTTCAATCAGATCGGCGCCGCGACGGGCCGATTAAGCTGCAACGATCCGAACTTGCAGAACATCCCGATCCGCACGGATGAGGGCCGGCGAATCCGCATGGCGTTTATCCCGGGTGATGCGGTGAACAATGTTTTGCTGACCGCGGATTACAGTCAGATTGAGCTGCGCTTCCTGGCGCATTTCACGGAGGAGCCGGCGCTCGTGCGTTCGTTCGAAGCGGACGAAGACATTCATCGCACCGTGGCGGCCGAGGTGTTTGGCGTGGAGCCGGAGAAGGTCTCGCGCGAGCAACGGGCGCAGGCGAAGATCATCAACTTCGGCATCGTGTATGGCGTCAGCGCGTTCGGCCTGGCGCGGCGCATCGACGACATGACCGTCAGCGGGGCGGCCGAGCTGATCGCGGCGTACAACAAACGCTTCCCGCGCATCAAACAGTTCCTCGAACAGTGCGTCATGTATGCCCAAACGCACGGCTACGTCGAAACGCTGATGGGCCGGCGGAGGCCCGTGCATGAGATCGACAGCCGGATCATCTCGATGCGAAATCAGGCTGAGCGCATCGCGATCAACAGCGTGGTGCAAGGATCGGCCGCCGACCTGATCAAGATCGCGATGAACAATGTTCATGCGCGGTTGAAACGAGAGAAGCGCCCCAGCCGGATGCTGCTTCAGGTACACGACGAGCTCGTGTTCGAAACGCCGCAGGATGCGGTGGACGCGGACGCGCTCGTCATCCGCGAAGAGATGACGAATGCGATGAAATTGCGCGTGCCGCTGAAGGTCGAAATCGGCTGGGCGAAGAATTGGCAGGAAGTGAAATGACCACGCGCGAGGCGAGCGTCGGTGATGCGACCGCCATCGCTCACCTGATTACGCAGCTCGGTTACCCGACCACCGCGGAGCAGATGCACGCTCGTCTGATGTCGCTTGCTGACGATTCAAATTCCAAAGCATTTGTTAGCGAGGTCGACAAGAATGCCGTTGGCATGATCGGGGTGCGCGTCGATCGTGGTTTCGAATACGACGGTATTCAGGGGCGGATCGTGGCGCTGGTCGTGGACGAATCGATTCGTGGAACAGGCATCGGCCGTTCGCTCGTCGAAGCCGCCGAGTGCTGGGCGCGCGAGCGCAGCGCGCACAAGATGATGGTGAACACGGCCAACCACCGCACGCGCACGCACGATTTTTACCGATCACTCGGATACGAAACGACCGGGCTGCGCTTCGTAAAGCCACTTCGTTAGCGGCTCGTCACACCATTACTTTCCCGACGGCTGCGTAGCAGGCGCCGCGGATTCGGTGCCTTCCGGCACGATCTCGATCTTTACGATCGCATCGTCCTTCAGATATTTCTTCACCGCATCCTGCACCTGCAACACCGTGAACGTCTCATAGATTCCCGGCATCTGCTTGATGTCGCTTAGCGGCCGGCCGCGATAGACCAGCTCGCTGATTTGCTGCATCCAGTAACTCGGTTCCTTCATCTGGTCCTTCAAGGTGTTCAGCGTCTGCTTTTTCGCGATCGTCAGCTCTTCTTCGGTCGGACCCTTGTCAGCGAATTCCTTGAACATCTCGATGATGACGTCCGCGAGTCTGTCGGCGTTCTTCGGATCAGTCGGCGCGGCGGCGAGCATCATGCCGGTTTGCGGGAAGGCTTTGCCGGGCTGATTGAATGCCTGGATACTGTAGACCAGCCGTTCCTTTTCGCGGATGCGATCGTTCATGCGATCGGACAGGATCTGCGAAGCGAGATTAAGCGGTCGGCGTTCGGGGTCCAGCTCGTCGCAACTGATGAACCCCGCCAGCGTAAACGCCTTGTCGGCGATCGCTTTCACCTGAATGGATTCCGCGTACGGTCCGGGACCGCGATTGATTTTGCGCAGCGGGTTAAGGGAGTCGAACTTGCCCGTGCGCTTCGGCAATGAGCCGACGTATTTGCCGACGAGCGCCGTGGCGTCCTCCAGCTTGATGTCACCGACCACCGCCACTTCGATCGCGGCGTTGCCCACGATTCGCTTGAACCACGCTTCGGCGGGCGAGCGCTCCTGGCTGTTGATTTGCTCGGGCGTCAACTCGAGCATGCGAATGTCGCCGCCATAAACTGTCTTCGCGAACGCGTTGAGCAACTGTCCTTCCGGGCGAGATTTCTTCATCTCGTACGCCTGAAGTTGCGCCTTCTTCCATTCATCGACGGCCGACTGTTCAAGTTTGCCATCGGTGAGCATCGCATACGCGAGCTGCATGCCCAGCGGCAATTCTGCCGCCGATCCGGAGATGTTCAGCGAAAGCGTGTCGAGCTTGATATCGCCGCCCACCTTCACCTTCTTGCCGGTCATCAGATCGCGGACCTGCGACGAGGTGAATCGGCTGGTCGCAGGCCGCTGCCCGATGAGGCTGGCGACTTCGCTAATGCCCTTGTTCGCGGCGGTCTCTTCGATCACGCCGCCGGGCAGCGTGAGCCGGATCGTGACTTGGTCTTTCTTGTAGTCTGTGAACTTGTGGTGCATCACCACGTCGTTCTCAAACTTGATCGTGGTGAGATCCAGATCTTTGTCGGTCTCGGTGGATGCGACTTTTCCCGCATCCGGTTCGCTGGCGAGGATCGAGCCGGCAAGTTTCTGCTCCGGCTGAGCTTCGGTCTTCTTCGCCCAGGCTGCGGACGCGGCGGCGAGCACGTCGTCGGTCGACGGAAGCTTCAGGCCTTCCTTCTTCGCGGGCATCGACAGGATGTAGTTGTACGCGCTCGATTTGTAGTTATCGACGAACGCTTTGTGCAGCTCGTCTGTGCTGATCGTGCCGAGGAATTGCTTTGTGAAATCCAGCCGCTGCTGCGCCGACATGATCGGCCGGTGCAAGCCGATCGCTGCAGATAGGCCGCCGACGATCTGCCCGGAATCGCGTGTGGATTCCGTCTGCACCGCGCGCTCGGCGTTTGATAGCCGCTCGCTCTTGGCCAGCTCAAGCTCGCTGTCGGTGAAGCCGTGATCGATCGCCCGGTTCACCTCCGCGATCACCGCGTCGAGAATCTTGTTCCAGTCCTGCGGCTCGCCGTCGCCTTCCGCCTGAACCATCATCGCTTCGTTGAAGAAATCGGCGTTGTCGACGTGCGCATCACGAAACGGCGCGCCGCCTTTTCGGACAAGCTCGTCGTAGCGGCGGTTGACGATCCAGTTGCCCAGATCATCCACCAGTTCCTGTCGAAGCTGCGGCGGGGTGGTGGTCGGCGGACGCGCGGGCTTGATCGCCATGAACCCGACTTCGCCACTGACCTGTTCCGGATCGGTGAAGATAAACGCGCGCGGCGCCATCGTCGGCTTCAAACCAGCCTTGGCAGCCTGGCGTGAATCGCCGCGGCCCTTGATGTTCGCGAACCGTTCTTTCGCCTGCGCGATGACTGCTTGCGGATCGATATCGCCGACGACGACGAGCGTCATGTTTTCCGGGCGATAGAACGCATCCCAGTAATCAACGAACTCGCTGCGCTGGACTGTCTTGAGCGTCTCCTCATCGCCGATCACATCGTGCCGCGCCAGCTTCGTGTCGGCAAACACTTGCTCCATGAGCATCTTGCCCATGCGTTCTTCGGCGCTGAGATGCGACCGCTTTTCCTCCAGGATCACGCCGCGCTCCGAGCTGATCTCATCGTCGCCGAACTTCAGACCGTTCGCGAAATCGGCGAAGATCTTGAGCGCCAGATCGATTGTCTCGGGCTTCGTATCGGGCATCGTGAGCTTGTAGACCGTTTCGTGCAGCGTCGTGTGCGCGTTGCTGTCGGCGCCGAACACCATGCCGAGCTTGCTCATCAGCGGGATCAATTCGCCGGGCTTGAAGTTCGTCGAGCCGTTGAACGCCATGTGCTCGATGAAATGGGCCAAGCCGTTCTGCTGCTCGGATTCGTTGATCGAACCGGTTTTCACGTGGAGGTTGAGCGCAACTTTTCCGGGCGGGTTCGCGTTCTTGCGAACGATGTACGCGAGTCCGTTGTCGAACTTGCCGTAAACGTTGTTTGGATCGCGCGGCAGCGTGTCGCCCGCAGCGGGTTTCGAGTCTTGAGCGATCGCGGCGAGGCTGATCGTCAGGAGCAGCGTGAGCGTGGTAGAAGTCAGTCGATACGGGTGCGTAGAGCGTGCGGTCATGAATCCTTCAATCCGGTAGGGGAAAAATTGCCGCGCGGGACGAAATCTCGGCGGCCATCATCGACGCCTGCGGGAACGTCGTTGAAGTGAGACAATATCCTCGCTGGCCGACACATTCAAACGGAGTGATGCGAAAAGTTGCAGCCCGTGGCCGTGCCGGACGCGATTTTCGTGACGAAATAGCCGGTTGCAGGTGGCCGAGATCGGGCGGCGGGCGTACGCTTTGAGGGCCATGTCGTCGTCGACGGATGACTCCCGATTGGAATTGGAACCGGCCGCCGCCGGGTTTCGCGGACCGCCGCAGGACCACCGGCCGCACATGCCCGAACCGCCGCTCGTGCGGTTGACGGCGATCGAGGACGTCGTTGCGATCGTGCCCGAGTTTATCGAGCGCGCGTTGGACGATTTCTATGTCACGCTCCTCCAATTCGAACGTGACCGCAATTCCGGTAATCGGCTGGTCTATCGTGCAGAGAACTTCCGGCTGCTGCTGGAAATTCACGCCACGCCGATCACCCGTAAGGACATGCGGGCGATTGCAGTGGAAGTGGCGTCATTGGTTGATGCCGAGGCGAAAGTTATTGAGCGGGAAATCGAATACCAGCGTATCCGGGGATTGACCGCCGGCTCGGATGCCCTCATGCTTCAAGATCCGGCAGGGAATTGGGTGAGCATTTCCGAGCGCCGCGGCGTTAGGTGATCGGAAAAATCCGTGCGTCGGTGCCTGGGTGGAATCCTTTCCTCGCACAAGCGGTTGAACCATGTACGCGGGCAAACCTATCATTGGTCTGACTGGCGGGATTGGCGCGGGGAAGACGTTCATCGCTCAAATGTTCGCCGACGCCGGTTGCATGGTGATCAGTTCGGACGAGATCATCCGCCAGGCGTATAAAGATTCGATCATCAAGCAGACATTGAAGAAGTGGTGGGGGGCGATGGTTTTCAGCCCCGATGGGGAGATCGATCGATCAGCGGTTGCCCGCAAGGTTTTCAGCCGGCCGGAAGATCGGAAGAAGCTGGAACAACTCTTGCATCCGTATGCAAACACGGTCCGCGAACGGATGATGCAGCAGGCGGGCGAAGACGCGAAGATCAAGGCATTCGTTTGGGACACTCCCCTATTGATGGAGACTGGCCTGAACCGGTTATGCGACAAAGTCGTGTTTGTTGATGCCCCGATCGAAGACCGCCTGGCGCGTGTGAAAGAAGGCCGTAATTGGAGCGAGGCGGAGCTTGCCGAGCGGGAAAATTTGCAGTTGCCTCTGGACAAGAAGAAAGAAATATCCGACTATTGTATCTCGAATACCGCGAACGCGGATTACGCCCGCGGCCAAGTCCGGGACACGCTTACCCGAATCCTCGCTGAAACGCAGCATCAGCCCGCGCCACATTGAGTGCCGCAGCTTGTTTTCAAGATTGGCGCTGCATTTCATCAAATCCGGATTAACGTTGTCGGCGGGCAAAGTCGGGTGCCTCGGCAATACGCGGATCAATTGTTTCGGGCGATTCGTTCCGGGTTAGAAAGTGAAGTTGGTAAGAACTTCCGGCGAGGACCGGAGGTATAATTCTCGGTTCCTTCCCCGCATCAACCCGGCATGACTGCCCCGCATGAACGTCTGACATCGCATCGACCCCATGCACGCGCCACGGCGCTGACGACCTATCACGACGACAACAACCGATCCATCGAGCCACACGCATCAAACACAGGTTCCAGAGACAACCACCACCCTCTACCGAGTCGCCACAGTTGATCAGACCAAATAACAATAACGGAAATGACCGCAACGAACGGCCCAGGCACCCCAAGCAGAAGCCGGCGCACATGAAACACTCATCGCACTCGCGCGGACAACAATCAGGTCAATCACACCAGATCCGGAGTAGTCAAATGGCTAAGTCAGGCCCCCGTCCTCGCCGCCCGCATCCTGTGGAAGCGGAGCAGCAGGACCAGCCCACGAATCCAATGGGCAATCAGCCGGCGACCGCTGTCGAAGCCCCTCTCGCGGCAGGCGCGGAAGCGACCGCCGTCAAAGAAATGGCGCCGGCAGCCACCGCAGTTGCGCCGCCGGTACGCGTCGAAAACGCACCGCGCCAATCCAGTGGCACGGGTGGAACTGGCGAAGACGTCTCGTCCATCGACGCTGAGACCAACGCCAAGTACGAGCAGGTCAAGGGCGGCAAGCTGTTCATCAAAGACTTGCAGCAGATGGACGTCATCGCGCTGCACGACATCGCTAAGCAGGAAGGCATCCAGGATTATGTGGGCCTGAAGAAGCAGGACCTGATCTTCCAGATCCTGCGCTCGCGCATCCGCCAGAACGGCTTGATGTATGGCGAAGGCGTGCTTGAGATTCTGCCCGATGGCTTCGGCTTCCTGCGATCGCCTGAATACAACTATCTCCCGTGCCCGGACGACATTTACATTTCGCCGAGCCAGATCCGCCGATTTGGTCTGCGGAACGGTCACGTCGTTCAGGGTCAGATCCGTCCGCCCAAGGAAAGCGAACGCTACTTCGCACTGTTGCGCGTCGAAGCGATCAACGGCGAAGACCCGGAGCGCATCACCGACGTGAGCAACTTCGAAGACCTCACGCCGCTGCACCCGAACGGTCGCATCGTGCTGGAGGCCGATCCGAAAGACATGAACATGCGCATCGTCGATCTGGTCACCCCGATCGGCAACGGCCAGCGCATGCTGATCGTCGCTCCGCCGCGCACCGGTAAGACGGTGCTGCTGCAGAAGATCGCCAACGCGATTTCGAAAAATCATCCGGAAGTCGTGCTGATGATCCTGCTGATCGACGAGCGTCCGGAAGAAGTGACGGACATGGAACGCAACACGAAGGGCGAGGTCGTTTCGAGCACCTTCGACGAGCCGACCAGCCGTCACGTGCAGGTTGCGGAAATGGTCATCGAGAAGGCCAAG
>JACMJD010000132.1 GCA_014380825.1 Phycisphaerae bacterium
AACGCGACGGGAAGCGCTGGCGAGTAAATGGAATTGACGATTGCGGAATGCGGATTGTCACGATTCTTTCAATCCGCATTCCGCAGTCCGAAATCCGCAATAAGGAATTGTCATGAGTTCGCATCTGATCCGCGGCCGACAACTTAGCCGCGATACTGAACACCGTCTGGCGCTTCGCCGGAATCTTTGCCAGTCGCTCTTCGAGCACGGCAAGGTCAAGACCACTCTGCCCAAAGCCAAAGAAGTGAAGGCGATGGCGGAGAAGCTGATCACGCTGGCGAGGCGGAACACGCTGAACAGCCGCCGCAAGGTGATCTCGCTGATGCGCGATCGTCGTCTGGTCGACGCCGAGCAGGAGTTCACCGGCAAGACGGTGGTGCAGAAGCTGTTCGATGAAGTCGCCCCACAGTTCGGCGATCGCGCCGGCGGCTACACGCGAATCATCAAGACCAGCAAGTACCGCATCGGCGACGGCGGCACGATCGTGCTGCTTCAGTTGCTGACCGAAAAGTCCGAACCGCGCGGCACCGCGCGTCGCTCGGCGGGCCTGCGTCGCAAACGCAACGAGCGCTTGCATCAGTTCGCGACGAAGGCGCTGAAGGAATCGAAGGCCACCGCCAAGGCCGGCGCGTCTGCCGAGGCATCCGCGGAAGCGAAAAGCGATTCCGACGCGCCGAAGTCTGAATAACCTTACGCGCCCGAGATGTTCGACGCGATCGCGTCGAACACTCACGGGTGTCATTCTTGAAATCAAGCCGAACCGGGCCGGTCGAAATTGACCGGCCCGTTTTGCTTACCCGTGCGACTCTGCTCGTTAGCATCGATGAACGTGTTGGAATGCGGTTTGCCCCGTTCTGATTTCGACGGATTGATGTAATCGCCGCTTCGCTGCGAATTCTGTATAAGCGGACGTAACGACGGATGTAATGGGGGTGACGGATCGCCTTCGTTGACAGTGAAATCGGCCTGCGCGTACAATCGCCGAACCTTTCGTCAGCAGGGATGTCGAACCCCGCAACAGGGGTATGCAGGAGCAGGGGTCGCTGGCCGTCTAATCGCGCGCGTCGCACGTATGCCCGGAACGACTTGAACTGAGATTCCCCAGCCATGCTCGAGCAGATCTTCAACTCTACATTTGTCGCCGTTTACATCGGGATCCTGCTGATCACGGCGCTGTATGGCATGCACCGCTATGTGCTGGTTTATCTCTACCTCAAGCACAAGGGGGACGGCTATCAGCCCAAGGGGAACTGGCAGCAACTGCCGCGAGTCACCGTGCAGTTGCCGATGTACAACGAAGACGTGGTGGCCGAGCGCATCATCAAGCATTCGTGCCTGATCGATTACCCGCGCGAACTGCTCGAAATCCAGGTGCTGGACGACAGCACCGACCACTCCGCCGACATCGCCCGCAAAGCCGTCGATGAATGGGCCGCCAAGGGTTATCCGATCAAGTACATCCATCGCGCCAACCGTCACGGCTACAAAGCCGGTGCGCTGGCCGAGGGTTTGACGCAGGCGACAGGTGAATTCGTTGCGATCTTCGACGCCGATTTCGTTCCGCCGCGCGACATCCTTCAGAACGTTCTGCACTACTTCACCGACGACAAGCTCGGCTGCATCCAGGTGCGCTGGGATCATCTGAACCGCGACGCCTCGCTGCTCACCAAGAGCCAGGCGATCTTCCTCGACGGCCACTTCGTGATCGAGCATACGGCCCGTAATCGAAGCGGCCGATTCATGCACTTCAACGGCACGGCCGGTGTCTGGCGACGCACGACCATCGACGACGCCGGCGGCTGGCAGCACGACACGCTCACCGAAGACCTTGACCTCAGCTATCGCGCCCAGCT
>JACMJD010000133.1 GCA_014380825.1 Phycisphaerae bacterium
CGCCTTCGGGCTCAGCGTAGTTCATGAACGGATTCGGCATTCTCAACATGGCGACCATACGCAACGCTCCCAACTGTGTGACCCAATTTGCATCGGCCAGACACGCGTGCAGGATTACCCAAGTTTTCAATTGAATTGAGGATGTTTTGAGCGCACGCCGCGATGACGGAGTTGTGTATCTCGTGGGCGCAGGTCCCGGAGGCCCGGGCTTGATAACCGTGCGCGGTGCGAGGTTATTGGAACTCGCCGACGTCGTGATTTACGACGCTCTGGCAAATCCGCGGCTGCTGAGTTATTGCCCCCAGGCGGAAACTGTTTATGTCGGCAAGCGCGCAGCGGCACACACGCTTACGCAGGATCAGATCAACGAACTGCTGGTGAAGCATGGCCGCGCGGGGAAAAAAGTCGTGCGATTGAAGGGCGGCGATCCGTACGTCTTCGGTCGCGGCGGCGAAGAAGCCGAAGCGCTGCACAGCGCGGGCGTGCGGTTCGAAGTCGTCCCAGGAATCACAGCGGCGATTGCAGCGCCGGCGTATGCGGGAATTCCGGTGACGCACCGCGACTTCAATTCCAGCTTCACGTTCATCACCGGTCATGAGAAGGATGGCGAAGCGGTTTCCGACGTCGATTGGTCCGTGATCGCGCGCCTGCCGTGCTTCGCGTTTTACATGGGCGCCAAGTCGCTGCCGACCATTTGCCAGCGCTTGATCGACAACGGAATGAACGCCGCGACACCGGCCGCCACGATTCAGTGGGGCACGCACGCACGGCAGCGGACGGTCGTCGGGACGATTGCGGACATCGCGGCCAAAGTTCAAGCTGCTGAAATCGGTTCGCCGGCGATCACGATCGTCGGCAAAGGCGTCTCGCTGCGCGACTCGCTGAACTGGTTCGAAACTCGTCCGCTGTTCGGGCAGACGATCGTCGTCACGCGCACGAGACAGCAGGCGAGTGAGCTGAGCGAGAAGCTGGAGTCGCTTGGTGCCGAGGTGATTGAAGCTCCGACGATTGAGCTGACTTCGCCTGCCAGTTGGGACGAAGTCGATGAAATTCTGCGCCATCAATCGTTCAACTGGGTCATCTTCACCAGCGCCAACGGCGTTTCGCACACGAAGCAGCGGTTGTTCGAATTGAACCTTGATGCACGTATTTTCGCAGGTGCCAGGATCGCCGCGATCGGCAACGCCACGACCGAAGCGGTGCGACGTGAGCTGTGCCTGCAAGTGGACCTATGTCCCGAAAGTTTCGTCGCCGAAGCGCTCGCGGATGAGCTGGCGAATCGGAACGAGATTGCCGGCAAGCGACATTTGCTGCTGCGGGCCGACATCGCGCGGCCTGTGCTGCGCGAGCGGCTTGAAGCGGGGGGATCGGCACTGGTTCGCGACGTGGCGATTTACGAAACGAAGATCGTAAGTGCGCTGCCTCCACAACTGGAAGAGGCGCTTGATGCGGGTCGAGTCGCCTGGATTACGTTCACCAGCAGCAGCACGGTGAAGAATTTCGTGCATCTACTGGGCGCGAATTTTCAAGCGCGATTCGGGACGACCAAACTGGCGAGCATCGGACCGATCACGTCAACGACAATGCGCGAATTGGGTTTGGAACCAACGGTCGAAGCGAAGACATTCAACGTCGACGGATTGGTGGAAAAGATCCAAGAGTGGGAAGCCACACGCCGGGTCTGAGTGTACTCGCGAAGACGCGGATCTCGTCGCGCTATCCGTGGTTTTTGAAAACAACCGGGGCTTCGCGAGTACACACAGACCCGGCGTGAACAAATTTCAACTCGAATTTTCGTGACTCGTTTACTTTGCGCCGCCACCCGCTGCGCCACCGCCGCCGCCACCACCCTTACCGCGTTTACCTTTGGATTCTTCCCTGTTCTGCTTGATCGCGTCGGCGACCTTGGTTTTTGCTTCATCCAGTTTCTTCTGTGCTTCCTCAAGCTCTTTCTTCGCGTCCTCGCACGCCTTATCTGTAGTGGCGACTTCTTCGAGCTTCTTATCCTGCTCGGCGAGCTTGGCTTCGGCGGCGGTCAATGCGGTCTTGGCGGCCTGCACTTTTTCATCCGAGGCGACCGACTCGTTCTCCAGCTTCTCCATCGTCGTCTTGGCTTCGGCGCGCTTGCCGGTGGCGGCGTTCATCCGGTCGGTCAGCGGCTTGCCCGCGCTGGCGCCGGCGGCGCGGATCTCTAACTGAATCGCTTTCACTTCGGCGTCAGATGCATCGAACCCCTTTTTCGCGGCTAAATATTCTGGTGATGCTTTCGCCTTCTCCGCGGCCGCTCGCATCGCGGCGTCTTGTTCGACCTTCGCCCTGGCGGCTTCCTTCTGTGCTGTCGCGTATTCGGGATTCTTCGCCTTGATCGCTTCCTTGGCGGTGTCCATCGCCTTCTGCGCTTTGGCCACGCCGACTTTCGCTTCGGATTCCGATTTGCGCGCTTCGGCAATCGCCTTCTGATCTGCGCGCACCGTAGCCGGGAAAGCGATCAGTCCGACGACCACAAAAGCCAGGAGCGAACGTCGGACGGCAGCGAATGTCATGGATTTTCTCCGAAATCTCTGCGGTGCAATGTCACGAACCCAGCTCACCAGCGCTCGGTGAGCTCAGGTTCATCAGTAGAGACACCAATTATATCGAGAAGTGAGTATGTCGCCAGCAGATGGATCGAATTGCTGCTATCGCGAGCCGGAAATCTGCGAGCGGGCGTCATCCAGGCGGGCGCGCGCTTGCAGATATTGCGAATCGGACACGATCGACTGATTGAAGCTTCGCTGCAAACCCACCAGTCGGCCGTTCGCATCCATCATGGCGTAACGCACGGTGGGGAGATTCGGATCGGCGGTGAGCGCCTGCGATTCCATCGTGGTCACGACCAGGCGTGCTTTCAGAAGCGCGCTCGCCGTCGTCGCGATCTGCTCATCGGACATGTGATTGTCGTAACGCCCCCACGTGAGCTTGCGCTCCAGCGTCAGAATGTTCTCGCGCGCCTGTTTGTACTGGGCCGAAGATCGCACCGGTTCCAGCGCGACGTTGCAGGCGTCCTGGTAATTCATCTGCGCCGTTCGCAACGCGCTGCGCGCTTCGCGCAGCTCGGCCGACTGTTCGTGGTCGCGCCGAAGCTCATTCAGCACGCGATTAATGTCGCTCTGCGCGCTGGCGACGTTCTTCAGCATCGCGCGACCTGCGGCGTCATCGCGTGACGCCGAACTGCTTGAACTGCTACGTTGAACGATCCGCGTGGTGACCGTGATGGCGCCGGCCGACGCGGTCAGCGGCGTGAGCAGCAGGGCAGTGGCAATGAGTATCGCGCTTCGCATGGTCGTTTCCCCCACCAACAGGCTATCGCAACAAGACCGAACCGACTTTAGCGACCGAGATTGCCCAAGACAACGGCCTTACCGTTCGAATCGAGCTTGACGTTTAGAACGCCCGCGGTTGAGCTTGAAAGGATGATTGACGCGTCACCTGAGCCGCCAAAATCGACAAAAACCGCGACGCAGCGCTGGTTGTCGCGACTGGCGTTCTCGTTCGTGATCATCGCCGCGTATCTATTGTGGCAGGCGTTTCATGTAAATCGACAGGCGAGCAGCGTGCCGCCCAACGTGAGGTTTGCGCTGTATCTGCTCGGCGCATTCGCGAGCACGGTTTTGGCGATGCTAGGATTACGCGAACGACATCGAAGAAGAAACGATGAAGTATGAACGATGAACTGAATTTGTCTGCGGTTCATACTTCATCGTTCGTATTCATGAAAACTGACTACGACATCATCGTCATCGGCGGGGGCCACGCCGGCGCCGAAGCTGCTTGGGCGGCTTCGCGGCTCGGAACGTCGGTTGCACTGATCACGCTGGATCCGACAAAGATCGGCGCGATGAGCTGCAACCCCGCGATCGGCGGACTCGCGAAGGGGCAGATGGTCCGAGAGATCGACGCGCTGGGCGGCTTGATGGGCATCGCCACTGACAACACCGGCATCCAGTTCCGCATGCTCAATCGCAGCAAGGGTCCCGCGGTGTGGGGGCCGCGGGCGCAGTGTGACAAGTACAAGTATGCGATCGAGGTGCAGCGGTTGCTCGATCGCAGTGTGACAAGTACAAGTATGCGATCGAGGTGCAG
>JACMJD010000134.1 GCA_014380825.1 Phycisphaerae bacterium
CTGGATTATTGACGAAGGCTTCTTGGAGCAAATTAAGAATTATTTGCACGATGCCGCCGATCTGACGGCGCTGCGGGGGAATGATTCTCACATTTCTCCGCCAATTTTTCGAAATTCGGCGGCCTGTCCGCTTCTTAGTAACCATTTAGTCAGTGGGCGGCGTCTATACTCCACCTGAAGCCTGCCACCGACCCGAGAGACGGGGCGAGACCGACACGACGTGAGGATGTTGGAATGAAGCCGGTTAACAAATTTGCACAAGCGATTGAATCACTCGAGACTCGCGTGTTGTTCGCCTGGAGCGCGTACGCGCAGCTCGTCAATCAGGACGATGCCGCCAGCCAGTTCGCGAGCATTACCGGCGCGGGAACCGCGGTCGCCGTCATCGACACCGGCGTGGATTACACGCAGGCAGCGCTGGGTGGCGGGTTCGGGGCGAAGTTCAAGGTCGTCGCCGGTTATGATTTCGTCGACAACGATTCCGACCCGATGGACGAATCCGGCCACGGCACGTCCGTCGCCGGCGTGATCGCGGCCGACCCTTACACGGTGGGCGGCGTGACGTATCAGGGCGTAGCGCCCGGCGCCAAAATCGTCGCGCTGCGCGTCGGCACGGAAGATTCGATCTCCGACAACAACATCGAACAAGCGCTTCAGTGGGTTATCGCGAACTACAAGAAGTACGCGATCTCGGTGATCAATCTGTCGCTCGGTTCTGGCGCGTTCACCGACAGTGAAAGCAGCGCCCAGCTTTCCGATGAATTCAAGACGCTGCGCGACTCCGGCATCTTCGTCGTCGCCGCCAGCGGAAATAGCAACGATCAAAGCTCCGGGCCGATCAATCAGGACGGCGTCGCGTTTCCGGCGGCGGATCCGAACGTGTTCGCGGTTGGCGCGGTCGATTCGAACGACGTCATCACAAGCTGGTCGCAGCGCGGCGATGAGCTCGATCTGCTCGCGCCCGGCGTGGACATCGTCATGCCAAAGCTCGGCGGCGGATTTGTCACCGAAGACGGGACGAGCTTCGCATCGCCTTACGTTGCGGGGACGGCAGCACTTCTCAAGCAAGCGGACTCGTCCGCGCGTCCCGGTGATATCGGTTCGATACTGATGGGCAGCGGCAAGAACAACCGCGACGGCAGCGGCGAAACCGGAAACACCACGACGCTCCAATTCAGCCGGCTTGATATCGCCTCGGCACTCACGCTCACCACCTTGCGAAAAGGCAGTGCCGCGACGTTGAAGCTCGGCAGCACGTTCGACACCGCATTGGATTCGCAGGGCGTCTTGCACGCGGCATTCTATGACGCAACGAATCACGATCTGGTTTATGCCGCGCGCGACACGGATGGACTTTGGTCGCGCCCGACGGTGATCGATTCGAAGGGCGACGTAGGCGCGCAAATCTCGATCGCGGTCGACAACACCGGCAAGGTGGGAATCGCCTATTACGATTCGACAAACACAGGCCTGAAGTACGCAAGCTTTAGCGGCACAAGTTGGTCCGCCCTGACGATTGAATCGGCCAAGCAGATCGGAACATCGCCGTCGGTTGCATTTGATATCGATGGCAACGCGTACATCGGGTACTACCGCCGGACCAGCGGCGACGTGAAAATCGCGACACAAAATCGTGATGCGAACACGTGGTCGGTCCGCCTGGTCGACGGCGGCGATGGAACGGACGTCGGCGGAACGGTGAGCCTGGATGTCGGCGAGGCTGCGATCAACAGCGGGTTCTTCACGCAATACGACACGACGATCGCGATCGCGTACTCAGATACCACCAACGGCGATCTCAAATACGCGCGCCTCGATCTGGACGATCCAACGGCAACCTGGTTTATGAGCCTGGTGGAAAATGCGAACGGCATCGGCAACATCGACCTGAACCTGCACCAGGGCCCGACTGTGGCCGGGTTGCAGGCGCAGATCGCGTATCAGGATCTGACCGACCTGGACATCAAATACGCCTATCGCAACACGAACTGGTTCGTCGAATCCGTGGCGACTGTTGGAAACCTGGGCCGGCAAGTGCAACTGGCGTTTGATTCCGGCAACAATCCGGCCGTCACGTATTTCAACAATACAAAGAAGGCGATCTACACCTCGACTCGCGGCAGCAACGGCACATGGTCGACCGAATTCAACTCGGTTGGCTACTCCGCGCTAAGCGTCGCGCAGAATGAACGCACCGGCGAGACGTTGTTAAGCTACCTCAACCGCGGACGCACGGACGTGTTCTCGAATGATCTGATCTGAGTGCGCCGCGCCTTGTCATCCTGAACGCAGTGAAGGATCTCGGGACGTGAACGATGTTCAACCTCCGAGATCCTTCACTGCGTTCAGGATGACACTCTTTCCAAGCGAGTCTGCCATCTCGCCAAGTTTTTTCCTCCTCATCAATTTTCCCCGGCGGTTCCGTGTCGAGTTTTGCGACCCGATCTTCCGAGTACGGGGCGAGGAGCAAGAGCAAACTCGCCAAGTCGCTTGACCACCCCCTGGACGACTTGGTGATACCGACCCTCCCGTCCGACAACTTGCGGGGAGGGATCTGCTTTTCCAAACTCGTTTGACTCGCTCAAGGCTGAACGTAAATCTGCCGCGCTTCGACGATCGGAGTATCGCTCCCGGCCGCCATCTTCACGACGCCTGCGACGACCACGTGCTTCAGCGGTGCGATTCCCGTCGCGCCGCCAAGCCCGGCCTTGAGCGGACGTCCATCGGCGCCGACCACCTGTACCGAAAGGCTGTTCGCCGCGATCTTATCGCTTGGTTCGCAGCACGCATCCCACGGTGTCGGACATTTGTCGCCTGGAGTTTTGTCGCAGGTCGGTAAGCTCAGATCGGCGACCGTCATGATCGCGCGGTTCGCGGCGATCGGTTCCTTTGCGCCGGCGACTTGCCCTTTAATCACAATCGCATCGCCATCCTTCGCGCTCTTACGCGTGGCGGCAACATCCGTCGCGCCTGGCGGTGGCGTCGTCGTGAATAAGTCTGCCGGCAGTGACTGTACCGACGACGCGAGCGGCGCCGGCGGCGCTGTCTCCTTCTTACAGCCGACAATCGCGAAAATAACGATCGCTAAGACAACACGTGTTTGCATGACAGTTCCTTTTCAAAATGCTTTGAGCGCATCCGTTACCGGCAATCGCAAACATCGCCACGCCGGTGGAAGCGCTCCGATTATGCCGAGCAACAGCCCCGCACCGAGTCCGGCCAACAGCACGGCTGAATCGATCGCCAGACCAAACATTCCCATAGAGAATCGCACGGTGATCCCATCGAGCACGAAGATGCCGATCGCCGCCGCCAGTAGCGCGCCGGCCGCGGTGGCGAGGATCGATTCCTGCATCAGGCTGAGGACGATCGCGTAGCGCGGAAATCCGATCGCCTCGAGCGAACCCATTTCCCGGATGCGCGACGCGAACGCCGCGTACATCGTGTTCAGCCCGCCAAACAGTCCACCCGTGGCGATCAGGATCGCGGTGATCCAGACCATCGCCTGGATCGGTTGGAAGAATGCGCTGAGCTTCGAATAGTAATCCGATTCGGTCATGGCGACGAGCTCAAGATCGAGGCGCGTCTTTGCAAAGGCGTCGACGTCGTCGAACTCGGCCGAGTCCAGCGTGAGTACGACGCACGAGAGGTTGTCGCGCTTGGCGGCGATCTGAAGATCGGTCAATGGCACCCAGACCTCTGCGTCCATCACCGTGCTGGGCGCTTCGAATCTGCCGACGATCGTGAACAGGCGTTTGTCGAACGCGAGCGTCTGCCCGATCGCGA
>JACMJD010000135.1 GCA_014380825.1 Phycisphaerae bacterium
AGGTTCGCACGTGGCTCGAAATTCTTTGATTGTCTGGGGTGGCTGGGATGGACATCAGCCGAAACAGGTCGCAGATATTTTCGAGCGGGTCTTGCGCGAGGATGGGTTCGACGTTGAAGTGTCGGATACGCTCGATGCGTTCGCGAACGAATCGAAGCTAATGCAGCTCAGCCTGATCGTGCCGATCTGGACGATGGGAAAGATCACGAACGAGCAGGCCGACCCGGTGTTCAAAGCGGTGCAAAGCGGCGTGGGCATGGCCGGGTGTCATGGCGGAATGTGCGACAGCTTTCGCGAGAACACCGAATGGCAATTCATGACCGGTGGCCAGTGGGTGGCGCATCCGGGAAATGACGGCGTCAGATATCGCGTGAGGATCGGCCCGACGAAGTCGCCGATCACTGAAGGCATCAAGGATTTCGATGTCGCCAGCGAGCAGTATTACATGCACGTCGACCCGGCCGTGAAGGTGCTCGCGACCACGCCGTTCCCGACGGCCGATGGTCCGCATGTCGGCAACGGACAGTTCGAAATGCCGGTCGTCTGGACGAAGGTTTATGGCAGGGGCCGCGTGTTCTACAACTCGCTCGGGCATCAGGCGAATATCGTCGAAGCCGAGCCGTGCCTCACGATCATGCGCCGCGGGTTCAACTGGGCGGCGAAGAGCTAGTTACCTTGTGTTCGAGTTTCCGCGCGTGGACGACGGCTGTCATGCTAAGCGTCGAAGACTGTCATGCAGAGCGGTACTCCGCGAAGCATCTGGCCCGACGCGTGAAGCCAGATCCTTCGCGGAGTACGGCTCGACTGAGCTCGTCGAAGTCCGCTCTGGATGAAAATCGTAATGAAGTGATTCGGCTGACAACTGACAACGGGGCTCAACTGGCAAATTCGCCCCGCGCGAGCTTATGCTTTGCTTTCGCTAACTCCGCTCATCTCAAAAAGGACAGAAAATGACCAAATCACACGGATACGCCGCTCAGTCGAAAACGGACAAACTTGCGCCGTTCAACTTCGAGCGTCGCGATGTCGGCAAGAACGATGTGCAGATCGAGATCCAGTTCTGCGGCATCTGTCACTCCGACATTCACCAGGTGCGCGATGAATGGGGCGGGTCGATTTATCCGATGGTGCCCGGCCACGAGATCGTCGGCAAGGTCAGCAAGGTCGGCAGCGCGGTGAAGAAACTGAAAGTCGGAGACCTGGCCGGCGTAGGATGCATGGTCGATTCGTGTCGCGAATGCGGCAGCTGCAAGGAAGGCGAAGAACAGTACTGCGATCGCGGGCAGATCGCGTTCACGTACAACGGCAAATACAAAGACGGCACGCCAACCTTCGGCGGATATTCGAACAACATCGTGGTCGATGAAGGCTTCGCGCTGAAGATTTCGCCGAAGCTGAACCTCGCCGCGGTGGCGCCGCTGCTTTGCGCGGGGATCACGACTTATTCGCCGCTGAAGCATTGGGGCGTGAGCAAGGGCCAGCGCGTGGGCGTAGTCGGGCTTGGTGGGCTCGGTCACATGGCCTTGAAGTTCGGGCACGCATTCGGCGCGCACGTCACGCAGTTCACGACGTCGCCGGGAAAAGAAGCGGACGCGAAGCGCCTCGGCGCCGACGAAGTCGTCGTCACGCGCGATCCGGAGAACTTGAAGAAGATCGCCGGCAGCTTCGACTTCATCATCGACACCGTGTCGGCGAAGCACGACATGAATGCGTTTCTCAATCTGCTCAAGCGCAACGGCACGATGTGCCTCGTCGGCGTGCCGGACAAGCCGGCGGAGATCGGCGCATTCCCACTGCTGGCGCGACGCCGATCATTGGCCGGCTCGATCATCGGGGGGATTCGCGAGACTCAGGAGATGCTCGACTACTGCGCCGAGAAGAACATCGTCTCCGACATCGAGCTCACGCCGATCCAGAAGGTGAACGAAGCGTACGAGCGCGTGCTGAAAAGTGACGTGAAGTACCGCTTCGTGATCGACATGGCGTCGCTCAAGGCGCAGTAGATCCCTGGTTGCTATTCAGCGCGCTCACCAGGCTCTGTCCGACCGCAGCAGTCCGCTGCGGCTTGGCGACGTAAATTAGTGCAAGTGTGATAATCGCGACGAAAAAGACGACTCGGCCAAACATGCTTTCCTCCCGACGGTTGTAAAAGTCCCCGTGCTGTATTGCCGCCCGAGAGCGAAAGTTCTCTCGTGAATTTATGACCCGAAATCGTCTGGAATTCCTCACGAGTGCGTTCGGAATGACGGCGTTTGCACCAGACGCATTTACCAAGAGTTCGAGTTAGACCCCCCCTGCGGGCGGCGAGTGACTGAATTCGTATGCAGTACCGGCGTCAGGCTGCTACGATGCGTCGCACATGTCCCACTGTGCCCGATCGAAAAACTGCCGCGGGTTCACATTGGTGGAACTCCTCGTTGTCATCGGCATCATCGCCGTGTTGGTCTCGATCCTCTTGCCCGCACTTAGTAAAGCACGAGATCGCGCGCGGCGAGCGCAAGAGCTGAGCAACCTCCGCCAGCTCGGCATCGCGTGCATGGCGTATGCATCGGAGAACAAGGGAAACTATCCGTTGGGCCAGCCCAAGATTGCCGGTTCGGTGTTTCTCGACAATGGCGGCATGTGGGGAATGCTGGCGAGCACATTCAAGATCAAATCGGAAATGGGCTCGTGTTACAGCGTCCGCGAGATGTGGGGCCGCGGGCCAAATCAGGGTGTCGGCCCGCCGCCTTGGATCGCGAACCCGACTATCAACAATTGGAAGACGTGGAACGACGGCGACTCGGTTTATCCTTCGGCGACGTCGTCAATCCCGATCGACATGCAATGGGGCTGGGTCTACTGGGGCGGCCGCCCGGACATGAAGAATTCCGCCGGGCAGATCACGTACAAGATGCCGCGCAAGGTCGGGCAGAAACCGACATCGCGCACGTTGTGGACGTGCTTTTGTCTTCAGAACATTTCGGGAAGTTGGAAATCGATCGTGCCGCACGTGCGTGGCACATCGCTGATGTACAACAGCGGCGCGTTCGCCGGCACGACCGCTACGTTGAAAGCGCCCGACTACATCGCCGTCGGCTTCACCGACGGTTCCGCGAATGAGATTCCGTGGGGGCAGATGAAGATGATTCAGAACTACGTCAATCCCGACAGCGTCGTCTACAAGCCGGATTAGGAAAGTTTGAACGATGAACGATGAAGCATTCACTTCACCGTTCATCGTTCCGAGTTCAGCGTTTCCGCTTACCTCGTCTTCATCGAGCCTTCGACGCGATCCTTGATCTTGCGCGCCAACTCCGCGCCCAGCGCCGGCTGACCGACCGTGCCGACCACGACCGACACCTGGCTGGTCGTGTCGGTCTGCTTCTTGATCGTCACGGTGACTTGCGTGTTATCCGCTTTCTTTCCGGTTACCCGGCCGTCGACGTTGGTGGATGACGCCTGAATGTCTTTCAAGCCTTCATCCGCCAGCACCGCGCGGGCGGCCTCGGTGGACGTCGTGGTATCGGCGTTCACGCTCATCCACTGGGCGCGATAGTCACTGGTCACGCCTTCCTGATGCTTGGACTGGCAGCCGGCAAGGACAATCGATGCGAAGAGGAAAAGCGAAAGGGGCAACAACTTTTTCATGTGTATCTCCGAGAGAAGAATGGTTCGACGAGCGCCATCGCTCGTTCTGTCGGGGCCGAGTCTACGCGGCTTTCCGCTTTGAAGGGAACGTACCGAAATGGATAAGAATTTTGCTGATTTACACACGGCGTTTCAGCAAATCTTTCAATCCGCCGCGCACGAGTGACCAGATGGACGCATCGGTCACGTCGATATTCCGCTCGCGCGCCTTGAGCGTGAACCACTCGATGATCTGTTTTCGTCGGCGGATGCAACCGCGCCAGCCCCAAGCGTTCATCTGTTGCCGAAATTCCTCGCAGCCGCAGTTGGGATGTAGCTGATATCCCATCCGTGCGAGCACGAGTTTCACCACATCGCCCGGACCCGTACTCGGCTGCTTCGCGACTTCAGCTTCGGCGGCTGAGCGCATTTGCGCGCGCACCATCGCCGAAAAATCGCTCGCCCACGGGGCCGGGCCGGGATGGTTCCACGGAAGCCCGAAGTTGCAGATGTAAGCGGGCCCGTACATCTCCGGATGCATCTGAAGCTGGGATTGCCGGAACGTGGCGCCCGTGGGGTTTTTGGAATCGCGACAGAGCTGGCAAAATTGCCCGCTGCGGCAGGGCGATGGGAGCTCAAACAGGTCGATGCTCACGGACGGAAAATATACCCGATCAACGAACAAAAGAAGCCCGACGGTTACCGCCGGGCTTCGGAAATCTTCAACGATATCGCGCACGAATCTAACGACGGTTGCGTCGGAACAGCGCGACGACGCCAAGCCCGAGTGCGCTGAGCGAAGCCGGTTCCGGCACATCGGCGACGCTGAGCTGATAGGAACCGGGATCTTGTTCCGAATCGATCACGATGTAATACGTTCCGGCGACGGCACCGGGCGCGTCGATCGTCTCGAGTCCGGTGTTCATGATGCTGTAGTTCGCCGAGTCGTCGTAGCTGCCGGGTTCGTAGAGGAACAAGTCGAGATCGGTGCCCGGCAGCGGGTAGGTCATCGTGATTTGCAAATCTCCGCCTGGCCAGTTGAGCTGCCAGGCATCGTCAGGACCGTTCCAGATCTCAAAGAAGTGTCCGCCGCTTTGGAAGCCGTCGTTGTCGTCCGCGTGGCCCGTAGTGTTTCCGTTGACAACACTTCCGGGAACCAGCGGCCCAAGAATTGGCTGCCCCGCGAAATCCGCCCGCGCGGATTGCGCGCAGAACAGTACGCATACGATCACAAGGGAAAAAACAGAACTACGTTGAAACATGAACCGCTCCATAGCACGAATAACGAACCGCGGCGCGCGCTCCTCCGCCGACCGTCGCGGCGAAAAAATGGAGACGCGTGCGCGCACAGGAGTGCCCGGCTCCTGAAACCGTAAGATTCGAGTGCAGATTCTTACGAAAAGGTCCCTAGCCGGCCGAACTCTATGAAACCGCAACAGTTGCGGCAATCAGAATGCGCGATAAACAGCCAAGAATGTACGAATGATGGGATGGGGAGTGCGAATCAGGAGTGAGGCGCTTCAGTGCACCGCATCGCGGAATCTGTCCGTAAGGTCCGTGGATTCCCAATCGCGGACGCCGATCGATCGGGCTGAGCCTGGCGATCGCGGTGATCCTGGCGATGAACTTTTTGCCCGAGAAGCCGACCATCGGCAACTGGATCGGGATCACGATGATGGTGATCGGTTCAATCGTCGTCGCGCGCTAGGCCAGCAGTTATTCCGGCGCGATGCCGGCATCGGGCGCGTCGATGCCCAGCGCCATTGCCAGTTCGGTCAGATGATCCTGCTCATCCTTGAGGATCTCACGCAGGTCTTCGCTGAGCGCGAATTCGTTTAACGCATCCGCCTGTCGGACTCGGCGGCGATAGTTCGCGATCGTCACGCGCTCGTTCTCGAGATCGAACTTCAACATGTCCTCGGCTTTGTCGCTCGTCTTCACCGGCATCGGCGTGACGCTCGGCATGCCGCCGAGATAATCGATCTGCTTGGCGATCTTGAGTGCGTGCTCAAGCTCCTCGCCGGCATGTTTTTCCAGTTCAGAGGCGATTTTCATGTACTGTGCGCCCTTGAGCACCTGGCTGTAGTTCACGTACGCGATGATCGCCTGATACTCGCGCGAGAGGTCTTCGTTCAGCAGCTTGATCAAGCCTTTTCGGTCAATCGATTTGCCCATGTGTCCAATTCTCCTGTGTGCGCGACAGGATAATGAACGCAACAAGCCAGCGATATGGGCAAACTGTTATTTGAGCGTTTCGATCAAGCTCACGCGATCCGTTGAATCTGATGTGCTGGTGTCACTACCTGTGCCGCCGTTGACGATGTCAGCGAGTTTGCCGCCGTCGATCGTGTCGTTGCCGGCGTCGCCGTAGATCGTGTCGGCGTGGTTGCCGCCGAAGATCGAGTCGTCATGGTTTCCGCCGCGGATGCGGTCGCGGCCGTTGGCGCCGATCAGGCTGTCGCGACCGTTGTCACCCTGCAGGCTGTCGTTTCCCGCGCCGCCGTCGAGCGTATCATTTCCGCTTCCGCCGATCAGCGTGTTGGCGTTGGCGTCGCCGGTGAGCGAATCGTGACTGGATCCACCTATGATGATTTCGGCGCGGATGATCCAGTCGAGCTCGCCGGTTTCACCGTCGTTCTTCACGTCGTCGAGAGTCGCGGTGATTCGCGCGGTGCGCGATGCGTACGTGATAGTGTCGATGCCGTCATCGCCCCAGATCATGTCCGCGCCGAGCCCGCCTTCCAGCGTGTCGTTTCCACCATCTCCGCCGATCACGTTGTCGGCGGCATTCCCGATGATCAGATCGTTGCCTTTGCCGCCCACGGAGTTTTCGAAATCGCCGTTGACGGTATCGACTTCGCCGGCCGGAAGGTTGCCGCTCATGCCGCCGCCGTCGATGCGCGCGGTGACGTTGTCGCTGCGGTCCTGATAGGTGAGCGTGTCGTACGTTCCGTCGCCACCGCTGACGGTATCGTTGCCGAGACCGGGGTAAATGCGATCGGCATTTCCGGCGCCGCCGGAGAGCGCATCGTTGCCAGCTTCGCCGAAGAGCGCATCGTCGCCACCGTTGCCGTTCAGTGAATCATTTCCTGCGCGGCCGAACGCGGTTTCACCTATATTCGATCCGTTGAATGTGTCGTTGCCCGCGCCAAGATCGACCGTGATCGTCTTGATCGTCGTCGGCAGATTGCTGGGCAGCGTGACGACGTCAATGCCCGCGTCCGCGACAATGCTGATCGAAGTGAATTTGCTCGTCGCGAAGTTGGTGGCTGTGCCATTGATGTTGGTGACGACCTTCAGGTTCGTCCTGTTGTACGTGATCGAGATTGCATCGTTGCCCGTGGTGCCGGTCAGCACGAGTTGCGTGCCGGACACGGCCGCGGCAAGCAAACGGCGCGGTTCGAGCAAATCGATTTCGTTGGATTTCCGCAGCGAAGGAGTGTGGTTGCGCATGGTTGCAGTCTCTTTCCGGCGAGTGCGAGAAGTCGGCGAACACATGCCTCCGCGCTGCAAGATGTATCTGCGCGCCGAGGCCCAACACTTGAGATATGGCACGGCGGCACATTCGCGGGTACGCGCAAAAACGGGATAGGGAAATTCCCGACCCCGCATCGGGAAAATAAAAAGACGGATCGTCCGGCGTTGGCCGAACGATCCGTCACACATCGTACAACTTGCCGGGTCAGTTGCCGGACTACTTGGCGACCTTTCCGCTGCACATCGGGCACTTCCCGTCGGCGGTGGCGGTCTGTACGCCGGCACAGTGCGAGCAGGCGTCCATCGACATCTTCTTCGGTTCGGTGGAGGACGAATGGTTCATGTCGTCATGATGTCCATCGTTCTTACATCCGCCCACAGCGAGAAGAAATCCGACCGCCAGCAACGCGATAGACTTGCGCATAGGCAAGCTCCTTCCTGAAAGAGTGTGACGTGCCGCGCTCGATGGCGGCTGTGTTAGGATCATAAACGCGCGCCGTCGCCCTCGCCAACGTGCGCGATGCCGGCGTGACCGATGCGAGTGGGGAGCGATCGACGTGAGCAAATTCATTCCGGGACTGACGCTCTGCCGGCTGTTTTTCGAAGAGGAAGTTCAGCCGATCGTCGATTCACACTTTCGCGGATTGAAGCACAGCGCCGCGCTGATCGGAAGCGGTTCGGAAGTGCTGGGCTTCGACACGCCGATGTCGACTGACCACGACTGGGGTCCGCGGGTGATGTTGTTCCTCGACGCGTCGGATCACGCGCGCTTCGCCGATGCAGTTCGCCAGGAGCTGACGAAGCGATTGCCCGTCTCATTTCGCGGCTACTCGACCAGCTTCGGCGAGCCCGATCCAACCGATAACGGCACACGGTTGCTCGCGCCGGCCAAGCCTGGCGAGGTGCGGCATCGGGTCGATGTGCTGACGATCTGCGGCTATACGCAGGAATATCTCGGCTTTGACATTTCAAACGAGATCATGCCGGCGGATTGGTTGAGCATTTCAGAGCAGAAGCTTCGCGCCTTCACTGGAGGCGCCGTCTATCGAGACGAGGCCGGGCTTCAGTCGCAGCGCGACCGCTTCGCGTATTACCCGCGCGATGTCTGGCTCTATCAACTGGCGGCCACGTGGACGCGCATCGGGCAGGAAGAACATCTGATGGGCCGAGCCGGGCAGGCGGGGGATGAACTGGGCTCGGCGCTGATCGCGTCGCGCCTGGTGCGAGATGTCATGCGACTGTGTTTTCTGTACGAACGACAGTACGCGCCGTACGCGAAATGGTTTGGGACCGCCTTCGCGAAACTCAAATGTGCACCGGTTCTTCAACCGATCCTCATGCGATCGCGCGTGTCGTCGAACTGGGAAGATCGCGAGCGCGAATTGGTGGTGGCGTACGAAACGATCGCAAAACTACACCAGAGTGCGAACCTCACCGAGCCGCTTCCAACGTCGGCGAAGCAGTTCTTCAATCGCCCGTTTCACGTCATCGCACAGCATGGCTTCGCGAATGCGATTAAGGCTCTCATCGTAGAGCCCACGCTCAAGAAGCGTCCGATCGGCGGAATCGACCTGATCAGCGACAATACAGATCTGCTTTGCGATACATCTTTCCGCAACGCCGTGCGAAAGCTGTATGATTGACGCCGTGCAATCGAGCAGGAGGTCATCGGTGAACACGCTCGTTCCAAGTTACAAGAATCTCCCGCCCCTGGCCGGTGTCGCGACGATGGCGGACGCGATGAAGCCGGGGCTGAGCGTCGAGCAGTGCGTCGCGCGCATCAAACGATATCACTACGCGTTCAAGCGTCTGCACCAGATCTTCACCGCGCGGATCACGGCGGAACCAATTTACGAACTGAAGACCGCATTCAGCCTGCACGCGTGGCTGTGCGCGGAACACGTTACTGCGATGCGCACGCGAGTCGCGGAAATGCGCGAGCCGCCGCTGGGGCTGGATGCGGTGCCGGATACGAATCTGGAGATCTTCTTCGATGAGATTCTGGCCGCGCCGACGACGGAGGAGCTGATCGTCGGACTTTACGAAATCGCGTTGCCATGGCTTGATGAAGCGCTTGCTCAGCATGTCGCGGCAACGAATCCGCTGGCGGATCATCCGACAGTCCGTGCCTGCAATATCGCGCGGATGGAAGCAGGGCAGATGCTCGACTTCGGCCGTCGCGCGATCGAATCGCTCGGCGATGCGAGTCGGCGCGCACAAATGTCGAGTTGGATCGCGTCGCTGCGCGAGTTGCTGGCTGGCAGGACATCGGCGCGTCGCTATTCGAACAAGCCGTACGTTTACGACGGCACGCCCCAGCGCGACGAGCGTTTCATCGATCCCTACAACCGCGGCGTGAACCCCGAAGCGTTCCTCTACAACCCAACCATGCCCGCGAACGCGAAGACGCTCATGATGTATTTCAAGCGTCTCCGCGAGATCGACGTGCCGGAGATGATGGCGAGCATCATCACGGAAACGCCGGGCAAGCCGTGGGAATATTACCGCGAGATGTCGCGGCAGCTTTGGGATGAAGCACGTCACGCGATGATGGGCGAAGTTGGATTCAACGCGGTCGGCGTCGACTGGTCGAAGATCCCGATCACCTGGACGTGGTCGCTGAATCTGAACACGCAGCTCAAGCCGCTGGATCGGCACGCGGTGTTGTACTTCATCGAGCAAAGCCTGATGCCCAAGACGGGCAAGCGCTACGAATGGGAAGTGGGCGTCAAATCGAACGAACCGCTGGCCGCGCTGTTTCAGGATTACGACTGGGCGGACGAAGTGCTGCACGCGGCCATCGGTCGGAACTGGTTCGTTAAAGATTTTCCGAATCCGCGCGAAGCGATCGCCTATGGCGACAAGTGCTGGACGGAAATCGCCAGCGACTGGGATAACCTCAAACATGCCGGCTTAACCGAGCATCGCAACTGGTGGCCGGACGTTTACGCGCAGGCGTGCAAGCACTGGGGCATCGAGCCGGATGCGGTGGTGCTGGCCTACGATGACACGTATGAGGCGAAGCGCGCCGACTTGAAGAATTTATCCGCGTCGGCGTGAAAATCGTGGCGTGGGCGCCTCGCCCATGCACTCGCGGCTCAAGCCGCACGCGCATGGGCGGGGCGCCCATGCCACGTCGCTTCGCTTGAACCCCTATTCGGTTTTCGCAAAATAGCCGAAAATACATTGCGCGGCCGGTGCATTTTTGCGTCGGCCTCTTTTTCTACATCAAAAACGAAGGTCATCATGCCAGAAGTGCTTGGTCCGACGATTCGCAGCTTCCAGGTCTTGCCGGATATTCCCGAGCCGCTCCAGCCGCTGGTTGAGCTGGCTCACAACCTGTGGTGGGTCTGGCAGCCCGATGCGGCGGAGCTGTTTCGCCGGCTCGACCGCAAATTATGGGATCAGGTTTACCACAACCCGGTGAAGCTGCTGGGCGCGCTGTCGCAGGAATCGCTTGGAGCTGCGGCGCGCGATGAAGGGTACATCGCGCATCTTCGCCGGGTGTATGAGGCCTTCCGAAAGCACATGGATGGTCCTGGCTGGTTTCAGGAGACGCATCCGGAAGACAACAAACTGCTGATCGCGTATTTCTCCGCCGAGTTCGGGCTGCATGAATCGCTACCGATTTATTCCGGCGGCCTCGGAATTCTGGCGGGCGATCACTTGAAAAGCGCCAGCGAGCTCGGGCTGCCGTTGAACGGCGTCGGGCTGCTGTATCGCAACGGATATTTCCAGCAGTACCTCTCCGCCGATGGTTGGCAGCAGGAGGCGTATCCGGAGCTGGACTTCTACAACCTCGCGGTCGAGCCGATGCGTTACACGGACGGCACGCAGGTTCAGGTGCGCGTGGACCTACCCGACAACGCGGTGTTCTGCCGCGTGTGGAGAGCAAACGTCGGGCGGATTCCGCTGTATCTGCTCGATACGAATCTGCCTGAAAATTCGCCGGCCGATCGTGACATCACCAGCCGTCTGTATGGCGGCGGCACGGAGATGCGCATCAAGCAGGAGATCGTGCTGGGCATCGGCGGATTGCGCGCGCTCGAGGCGCTCAACATCACGCCCAGCGTCTATCACATGAACGAAGGTCACAGCGCGTTCCTGGCGCTTGAGCGCATCCGCGTTCTGCTCGAGCGCAACAGCAACCTCACCTTCGACGAAACCCGCCAGCAGGTGATGTCCAGCAACATCTTCACCACGCACACGCCCGTGCCGGCGGGGATCGACACGTTTCATCCGGATCTGATGGTGAAGTATTTCAAGAACTTCATCCCGAGCCTGAAGCTGGATGAAGAAGGATTCCTCGCGCTGGGACGCGAAGACGTCTCGAACAAGAAACAGGGCTTCTCGATGGCCGTGCTGGCGCTGCGGCTGGCGGACCATTACAACGGCGTGAGCGCGCTGCATGGCGAAGTCTCCCGCAAAATGTGGCACAACCTCTGGCCCGCCGTGCCGACGGCTGAGGTCCCGATCCAGAGCGTGACGAACGGCGTACACGTCCGTACGTGGCTCAGCCCGGACATTCAGTACACGCTGGATCGATATCTCGGCGACGCATGGACGCAGGATCCCACCAATCAGAAAGTCTGGGAGGCCGTCAGCCAGATTCCGGACGAAGAACTGTGGCGCGCCCACGAGCGCAGCCGCGAACGCATGGTCAGTTGGACACGACAGACGCTTCGCGAGCAGCTTGTGCGGCGGGGCGTTGTGTACGAAGACGTGTCGATCGCGGATGAAGTGCTCGATCCAGAAGCATTGACGATCGGCTTCGCCCGACGATTCGCAACCTACAAGCGCGGCGCGCTGCTGCTCCGCGATCCGAATCGCCTGCGCCGGTTGCTCGAAGATTCGAAGCGCCCAATCCAGTTCATCTTCGCCGGCAAAGCGCACCCGGCCGACAACGAAGGCAAAGAGCTGATCAAGACGATCGTGAACTTCGCCCGCGATCCGGCCGTGCGCCGGCGATTCGTGTTCGTCGAGAACTACGACATGAACGTCGCGCGGTATCTCGTGCAGGGCGTCGACGTCTGGCTCAACACGCCGCGTCGTCCGTACGAAGCCAGCGGCACCAGTGGAATGAAGGCCGCGTGCAACGGCGTGCTGAACTGCTCGGTGCTCGACGGCTGGTGGGTCGAAGGCTACGCCCCCGACGTTGGCTGGGCGATCGGTCACGGCGAGATGTATCCGGACAGCGGCTATCAGGATCACGTCGAAAGCCAGGCGCTTTACGACATCCTGGAGAAGGAAATCATCCCGCTGTTCTATCGCCGCGGCGTCGACAACTTCCCGCGCGAATGGATCGCGCGGATGAAAGCCTGCATGCGAAAACTCGCGCCGGTCTTCAACACCAATCGCATGGTGCGCGAGTACGCCGAGAAGTTTTACGTCCCGGCGCTGCACCGCAGTCTGACGCTCGGCGAAAACAACATGGCCCGCGCGATCGCGCTGGCGCACGCCAAGGATTCGATGCGACACCGCTGGGGCGGCGTGAAGGTCGTCGGCGTCCACACCAGCGGCAACGGCCATTACAAGGTCGGCGACACGATGCAGGTCGAAGCGCTGATCGATCTGCCCGAGATCGATCCAAAGGACGTACACGTCCAACTCTACTGCGGCCCGATCAACGCCACCGGCGAGATCGAGAAGCCGCAGGTGATGGATCTGTCGTACGGAAAAGTGATGGGACCAGCCCGACACTTGTTCACCGGGCAAATCGACTGCCGATCAAGCGGGCGGCAAGGTTTCGCGCTGCGCGTCGTCCCGGGTACGCCGGACATGGCAACGATGTTCGAACCGGGACTGATTACCTGGAACTAGCGTTCCGTCAAACCAACTGCCAACGCAAGTCATTCCGAGCGTAGCGAGGAATCTCGAAATGGGAGCACGCGTCTCCTCCCGAGATCCCTCGCTTTCGCTCGGGATGACGGGTGCGTTGAAGCTTGCAACTTCCGCATGTCCGCCGCATGTTCTTGCGCATGATCCGCACCTCCATTGCTGCGTTGCTTGCCGTCCTCCTACTGACGTCGCTAACGATCGCGCAGGACGTTCCGACCTCGCGACCGACGCGCGGACCACGCGGTGCTGGTGGCGTTGCGACGTCGCAGCCGTCGGAAGAAGACGCGCCCGTCGTCACGACCCATCAGATCAAAGTCGGCGATCAGACGATCGACTACAACGCCATCACCGGCACGATTGCGCTGAAGGACGACGCCGGCAAAACGCGGGCGAAGATGTTCTTCGTCGCCTACGAGAAGCAGGCCGACGAAGGCTCGGATCGCGCCGATCGTCCCATCACGTTCGTCTTCAACGGCGGCCCCGGCGCGGCGGCGATCTGGTTGCACATGGGATGCGTCGGGCCGAAAGTGGTTGAGATGGGCCGAGACGGCGCGCCTCCGGCGCCTCCTTACAAGTTGCTTGATAACGCTTACACCTGGCTGGACAAAACCGACTTGGTGCTGATCGATCCGGTCGGCACCGGTTACAGCCGACCCGAGCAGGGCGTGCGCGATTTCTACGGCGTGCGCGGCGACATCGACGGCGTGAGCGATTTCATCCGCATCTATCTCACCCGGTACCAGCGCTGGCTGAGCCCGAAATTCCTCTGCGGCGAAAGCTACGGCACGACCCGCGCGGCCGGCTTGAGCGAACAACTGCACGATCGCTACGGCATCGATCTGAACGGAATATTCCTCCTCTCAACCGTGCTGAATTTTCAGACGTTGGATTTTGGCGCCGGCAACGACACGCCGTATCCGCTGTTCCTGCCGACGTACACGGCCACCGCGCATTACCACAAAAAGTTGCCGCCGGACTTACAAGGCGACTTCAAAAAGGCGATCGCGCAGGCGGAACAATGGGCGATGGGCGATTACACCACCGCGCTCGTCGAGGGCAACAGCTTGAGCGACGCCGAGCGCGACAAAGTCGCGCAACAGCTCGCGCGATTCACCGGCCTGCCGCTGGAATACGTGAAGCGCAGCAACTTGCGGATCAATCCGAACCGATTCGAGAAAGAGCTGCTCGCCGATCAGCAGCGCATCATCGGCCGGATGGACGGGCGCTTCAGCGGCCACAATGCCGATCCGCTCAACGACACGCCGGAATACGATCCGACGCTCACCGGTTACGTCGGCCCGTTCAGCTCGACATTCAACGACTACGTCCGTCGGCAGTTGAAGTACGAGAACGAAAACAACTACGAGTTCCTCTCCCCGCGCGTCGGCCCGTGGGATTTCGGCACCGGCGGGAACGGATTCCTGAACGTCGCGACCACGCTTCGTCGCGCGATGACGAAACTCCCAACGATGAAGATCATGATCGGCAGCGGCTACTACGATCTCGCGACTCCGTTCGCAGCCGCCGACTTCACGGTCAACCAGATGCCGCTGGACAAGGAGCTTCGCCAGAACGTGGTGCAGAAGTACTACGAAGGCGGCCACATGTTCTACCTCAAC
>JACMJD010000136.1 GCA_014380825.1 Phycisphaerae bacterium
CGGCCAGACGGCCAACGGCGGGATGATGATCAACTCGTCACGGGCGATTCTTTATGCCAGTGATGGCGAGGACTTCGCCGCGGCCGCGCGCCGCGTCGCAATCAGCACCCGAGATACCATTCGCGGTTCACAGCAAGTCCAGAGTGCCTTCCAATGAGTACCAGCACCACCCATTCAGACCCTTCGACGGTGAAGCAGCAGGCGACTCCGAAGCAAAATGCCTTGCGCGACATCTTCAATCGCCACCAGGGCAAGCTGATGACGAAGTGGGCGCACTATTTCGACGTCTACCATCGTCATTTGGCGCGTTTTCGCGGCGCGCCCTGCACGATCGTCGAGATCGGGATCTATCACGGCGGCTCTCTGGAAATGTGGCGCGAGTACTTCGGCCCGCAGGCACGCATCATCGGCGTCGACATCGAGGAACGCGCCCGTGCGCTGGCGGCGCCAGGCACCGAGATCATGATCGGGGATCAGTCCGATCCGGCGTTCTTGAAACAGATCGCCGAAAGGGCGGGCAGCATCGATATCCTGATCGACGATGGCGGCCACGAGATGCACCAGCAGATCCAGACTCTGCTGCACCTGTATCCGCGGATCAGCAGTGAGGGCGTGTATTTGTGCGAAGACCTGCACACAAGCTACTGGAAGCGCTATGGCGGCGGCTTGCGCAATCCGCAAAGTTTCATCGAACTGTCGAAGCAATTGATCGACAAGCTCAACGCGTTCTGGTCCGAGTCAGAAGGATTTGGCCCCGATCGATTCACGATCGAAACGGATGGCTTGCACTTCTACGACAGCATGCTCGTCGTCGAGAAGCGACCGCACGGCACTCCGGAACTGGTGACTGCCGGTACACCGTACTTCGACGATCTGGATGAACGTCCTGGTCTGAAACAGCCCTGATCACGCCGTTCGCCACATGCCGAGCCAAATTCCATGAGCAATCCACCGATCAATTTCAGTTTCAGCTTCGACGCAACGCCGCCGGTTTCGACGAGCGGCAATCCGCTGCAGGATTTCTTTTACCGCCATCGCGGCAAGCTGATGTCGAAATGGACGCACTACTTCGACGTCTACCATCGCCATTTCGCGCGCTATCGCAACAGCGCATGCACGATCGTCGAGATCGGCATCTACCACGGCGGCTCGCTCGAGATGTGGCGTGACTATTTCGGCCCGCGCGCGCGCATCATCGGCGTCGACATCGAGGAACGCGCGCGCGCGTTGGCCGCGCCCGGCATCGAGATCATGATCGGCGACCAGGAAGATCCGGCGTTCCTGAGCCAGATTGCCGCACGCGCGGGCACGATCGATATCCTGATCGACGACGGCGGCCATCACATGCAGCAACAGATCAATACGCTGCTGCACCTGTATCCGCACATCAGCGCGAGCGGCGTCTATCTGTGCGAGGACCTGCATACGAGCTACTGGCAGGAATATGGCGGCGGATTTCGCAATCCGGCGAGCTTCATCGAGTTCTCGAAGACGCTGATCGACCGGTTGAACGCGTTCCACACGCAGCAGGAACAGTTCAACCCGGACGGTTTCACCGCGTCGACGCATTCGATGCACTACTACGACAGCATCCTCGCGATCGAGAAGCGCGCGCGCCAAGCGCCGCAAATGATCCGCGCCGGCGAACCGTTCTTCCCCGACCTCGACGAACGCCCGAGCCTGAAGCAGGGTTGATCTCCTGCCCCGGCACGGCGCAATCGATCACGCGACTTTTTCTTCGACTGCGTTTAGCAGGTTCGCGATGCGCTTCGCTTCCGCCTTCAGCGCTGCGGGCGTGCGCGGGCCGTACTCTTCGAGATAGTCGCTGATCGCTTCGAACTCGCGTGACCAGCCGCTCTCGTCGATGTGCAGCAACTGCGTCAGCGCGTAGTCGTTGAGGTTCAGGCCATCCAGATTCACGTCGGCCTTGCCCGGCACGTGGCCGATCGGCGTGTCTACTGCGGCGGCCTTGCCCTCGCAGCGACGGATGATCCATTCGAGCACGCGCAGGTTGTCGCCAAAGCCCGGCCACAGGAACTTGCCGTCGCTGCCCTTGCGGAACCAGTTCACGTGGAAAATTTTCGGCAGGTTCGCGCCGGCCTTGTCGAGGCTGAGCCAGTGCGCGAAGTAGTCACCGAAGTTGTAACCGCA
>JACMJD010000137.1 GCA_014380825.1 Phycisphaerae bacterium
GAAGCAACCGGCGCTGATCCGCGCCTCGGCGCGCGCCTGGCGCTTTACCTGACCTTGATCGTGACGTTCGCGATCTGCATCTGGGGTTTCATCATCCTCTGCGGCAAGATCACCGTGGGCGTGAGCCATGACATTCACAAGGCAGCGTTTGAAAAGCTCCAGGATCTGCCGTTCAGCTTCTACGACCGCAAGGCCGTGGGCTGGCTGATGGCACGCCTGACCAGCGACACCAACAGCCTCAGCCGCATCATGGGCTGGGCGATGCTCGACCTGTCCTGGGGCTCGATCTCCATCATCGCGGTGACGACGGCAATGTTCGTGATGAACTGGAAAGTCGCGATCGTCGTGCTGGTGATCCTGCCGCCGCTGGTCATGGTCAGCCGGTTTTTCCAGGTGCGCATCCTGCGCGCTTCCCGCGCCCTGCGAAAGGCGAATTCGCAGACGACGGCGGCGTTCAATGAAGGGATCGTCGGCGTGCGGACGACCAAGTCAATGTCGCGCGAGGAGCGAAATCTCGAAGAGTTCACGCACCTGGCCGACACGATGTACGGCCACGCGTATCAGACGCAATTGTACGAAGCGATGTTTCAGCCGCTGGTTCAGTCGCTCATCGCTCTCGGAATCGGTCTGGCGCTGTGGCGTGGCGGCGTGCAGGTGACGATCGGCGGACTGACCGTCGGACAGTTGGTCACCTACATTCAGCTCGCCAGCTTTCTACAGCACCCGGCGCAGGAACTGGTCCGCGCGATCACACAGATCCAGGGCGCCCAAGCGTCAGCGGAACGTTTGCAAGGACTGCTCGACACCGATCCGGAGATCGTCGACACGGACGATGTGAAACAACGTGTAGCCCGCGAGCTTGCTCGCGGCGCGAACCGCGAGCAAGCCCGCGGGTTAAACGGAGATGAAAACGTTGCGATCGATGGTGGATCGAAGAAGATTGAGACGATCGAATTCAAGAACGTCGGCTTCGCGTACAAGGAAGGTCAAACAGTCCTGACAAACTTCAATCTGACGGTGCGCGCCGGCGAAACGATCGCACTGGTCGGCCCGACCGGGGGCGGAAAGACGACGATCGTCGGCCTGGCCTGTCGTTTCTACGAACCGACGACTGGCCAGATTCTGATCAACGGCGTCGATTGTCGTCAGCGCAGTTTGAAGTGGCTTCAGGCGAATCTGGGCATGGTGCTTCAGCAGCCGTACCTGTTCAGCGGCACCGTTCGCGAGAACATCCGCTACGGCCGACTGAACGCGACCGATGCCGAGATCGAAGACGCCGCGAAGATGACCAACGCGCATGAGTTCATCATGCAGCTCGAGAAAGGCTACGACACGAAAGTAGGTGAAGGCGGCAACAAGCTTTCCACCGGGCAGAAGCAACTGCTGTCGCTGGCGCGCGCGATCATCGCGAACCCGCAGATCTTCGTGATGGACGAAGCGACCAGCTCGGTCGACACGCACACGGAGAAAGCCATTCAGAACGCCGTCGAGCGCGTGCTGGACAATCGCATCAGCTTCGTGATCGCGCACCGTCTATCGACCATCAAGTCTGCCGACCGAATCCTCGTGATCTCGGCGGGGCAGATCGTTGAAGAAGGCACGCATCACGATCTGCTGGCTCTGCGCGGGCGGTATCACGAGCTGTACACGAACCAGTTCACGCACGAGCGCGAGGACGCAATGCTGCATTACGCGACGACGGTGGAGGCTTGATCGATTTCGTACGGATGCGCCGCCGCCATGGTGACGCACGCATGTCATCCTGAACGCAGTGAAGGATCTCGGATGCCGAGCATCGTTAGCATCCCGAGATCCTTCACTTCGTTCAGGATGAGGTGCCCCTTATCCAGTCTTCCAAATCCTTCATCACGCTTTGAGTCGGTCCCGGCTTGATCGGAGCGTTCACAGGCGGCAGATTCTTGACCGGCACGAATCGCGTCACCGCATCGACGATCGCGCCGGTGCTGCCGGCGAAGTACGATCCGCTGCGCGATTGCTGAAGCTCGATCGCCCGCACCATGTACAGATGATTCGCGCCCGGCGAGTTGTCGGTGAAGGCGGTCTTGTCAGTCTCACCGATGAATTCGAAATCGCTGTTAATCGATGATGCGCGATACACGCGGTATATCGCCGCTGGCGTTCCCGTCCAGGCAACTTGCACCACGCCCGCACCTATCGTCGCCGTCGCGCTGCTTACCGGCTGCACGATGTTCATCGTCAGTGTCGGATCGCCCATCAGGTTCAGCGTGATCGAACCGTGAATCGAAGAGGCGGAACGGTCGTACTCGCCCTTGCTGTTGATCGTGCGCAGCAGCGACTGGCCGATGGTTTCGCCCGAGCCGAAGGAGTGCATTTCCAGCGGCGCGGATTCAACATAGATGTTCGTCAGCGCCTCGCCTGATCGCAGCAGGTAGCGAAGCATGTTGGGCGAATTGAGGTCGGTGTCGTAGCTGTAGAAATCGCCGAACAGGCTGCCGGTCGTTTGAAGGAACAGCGCGTTGATGTCGTACGGCTCGAATGGATAGACGATGTTGCCGTCGGAGCTGTCGGACTGATTCGGATCGAAAATGCGATCCCACGAACCCGCCGCGATCGCAGCGGCGAACTGATGAATCTGCGGCTCTTGAAACACCGCGCGCCAGTTGCGCGTTGCCACGGCATCGCGTCCGACCAGCCCTTCGAACATCGTGTACTGCGGAGTCGCCCGCACCGAGTGGCCGCGCCCGAGCCGAACATCGATCACCGCGTCTTTTGTCACGACGGTCTGCCCGGTTCGATATCGATGATCCTTCGCCAGATAACTCGCCAGCGCGGCGAATTCGACGGCTCGCGATCCGCCCGGTTCGAAGAAATCGACCCGACCGACCGGCGCCTCGATTCTGTCGGGCACGACATCGTTATCAAATTTCCCATCGCGCGGCCGATTATCATTGGCGACGCGATTGGCCTTCGCTTCATCGTTGTCCGTCCACCACTGTCCGTGGCGCGTGGCGACCAGATCGCCGTAAAAGGCGTCGGTCGACCAGGCGCCGAGATGATCGGAATGAAAATCGTACGCTCCGTGCCCCGAGAAGGGCGCCGGCACGTGACCGATCAACATGATCGCCGCGACCGGCGCGCTGATGCCTTGCGTGAGCGTTTCAAGCTGGTTGCGAATCGCGTGCGCCGCGAACGGATCGTCGCTCGGTTGAACGAAGAGCGTCGCGACTTCATATCGCTCGCCGATCAAATCCCGCTTGAGTTGTTCGATCCCACTGGCCACGGCGGGATCATCGTTCGCGGTTGAATCGATCACGAGGATGACGCCGCGCCGCTCATCCAGATTCGGCAGCGGCAGCTTGATGCCCGACATGATGAACGCTCGATCCACATCGTCCGGCGACGCGGTCGCGCGTGGCACGTTCAGCCGGTCAACGCGATACTCATACTGCCAACCTACTCCGACATTCGTGTCGATGTAACTGTTCTGCGTGGCCGGCACCTCATCGAAGAACACCCAGTTGAAATCAGTTGTGCCTTTTCGATAGACACGGAACCCAGCCGTCGCTGCGTCGGCGGGCGTCCAGCTCAAGGTGATCTGCGCCGGCTTCTCCGACACCTGCGCGCTCAGCTCAAACCCGTAATCGATCTCCATCCGCGCCGCCATCACCGGCGACGGCGACGAGCGCTCGCCGTTGTAGCGCGACGAGACGCGATAGAAATACGTATGCGTGGCGGCGAGATCTGTCAGCGACGTCGTGCCGACCGGATCAGGCGACAACTCGCTGGCGATCGTCTGCCAATCCAGGATGCCATCGCTCGACCGTTCGATGTCGAACGAATCCAGCCGCTGCGGCACGACACTGTTCCAACTGATCTTCACCTGTCGCAGCGCGGGATACGGTAGATCGGTGGCCGTGTTCGCGCTCACCTCCACGCCGAACAATGTCGGCACGGCCGGCAAAGTGCCGAGCACGTCGATCGACTTGCTGACGATCTCATACGTGAATTTGTCGTCACTCGGCGTCGCGACGATCTGCGGCGCGATCGAGATCGGACCCGAATAGGTATGCGTAGCGAACGCCGGCGCGGTGGCCGACATCGTGAGATTTAACTGCTCGGTGCTCGAGCCATCACCCCAGTCGATCAGCCAATTCACTTCATCCGATTGCGGATTGGTCGTGCGCAGCTCAAGTGAATATTGCGATTCGCTGATCACCGATGTGTCGCCCAGAAGCGCGAACTGGCGCTTCACGATCACCTGAGCCTGTTCCACCAGCATGCCGCCATCGTCATCTACGCTGGTGACAGTGATCGGATAGGTGCCCACATACGCATACGGTTTTGGCTTCGTCGGAAGCGCGTTGAACCCCGCCGCCGGTCGCGTCACGCGCACGGCTGGATGAATCGTCACATCACCATCGCCCCAATCCGTGGTGACGGTGATCGCATCATCCTCGCCGCGATCGATCTGCGTGTATTCAAACGTCAGGCCCTGCCCTTCAACGGTGGTTCGCCCGATGAGTGGCGAGCTTCCGACGGCCGGCGCGAGGTTGTGCACCACTTGCGTGAACGCCCTTTGAGCCTGTTCGATCTCCGCGCCGTTCGGATCGAGACTCACCACGGTCACCACGCCGTGAAATTCATCGCTCGGCGAGGGACCGTTATCTCGAAATGTGTGCGCCGGCGCCGTGAACGAAGTAACCGAATCGTCGAAGACGCCCGATGTGTACTCGTCGCCGTCTCCCCATTCGATGCGATATTGATGCCGCGACGGCAACGGCTGCCGAATCTCGATCGTATAGCTCGCGGCGTCGCCCTCATCGATCGCGCTGATCGCGATCGGATCGATCGCCAGCGCGAGCAATCGACGAGCTTCCAGAGATTCGCTGAACCCCTTGATCGACATGCGAGAAGGAATTCTAACGCTGTGGCGTGAAGATTCACATGAATCACGTCTGGTCGGCAATCAATGCGCCGTTCGATTCGATCACCTTCGCATACCAGTGCCCCGAATCCTTGATAATCCGTTTCTGCGTCGGGTAATCGACGAACGTCAGCCCGAAGCGTTCCTGATAGCCGTAGGCCCATTCGAAGTTGTCCATGAGCGACCAGTGGAAGTACCCGCGAACGTCGATGTTCTCGTCGATCGCGCGTTTCAGCGAGCGCAGATATCGCGTCGTGTAATCAATGCGGTTCGGATCGCGAACCTGGCCGTCCAGCGAAACCCAATCCATGCTCGAGAGGCCGTTCTCGGTCACGATGATCGGCAGCTTGTATCGCTCGGCGTGAAATCGGACTCCCCAGTAGAGCGCATCAGGCGTCACGCGCCAGCGGATCGCGGTGTACGGCGAGTCGCCTTTTTCGGCAACATATTCACCTTCTCCTTTGGCGTTCGCGCGAATCTCCTTACCCGAATAAATGTTCACGCCATAGAAATCCAACGGCTGGTTGATCAGCTTCATGTCGTCGTCGCTGAACTTCGGCAGATGCGGCGCGAAATGTTTCAGTCCGTCTTCCGGATAATGGCCCGCGCAGACGGGATCGCTGAACCACGTGTTGCTCCAGAGTTCGTTCTTCGTTCCGAGCGTTGCGTTGCGCGCCGCGTCGATATCGGCTTGCGATTCGGTGGATGGATAGCTGACGACGGCAACCGGCGCCCAGCCGACAATCGGCTTCGTTTTGCAGTGTGCACGCAATGCCTGCACCGATGCACCGTGCGCCATCAACGCGTGATGCGCGACTGTCAGCACATCCCGCATCGGAAGCTTCAATCCCGGCGCGTGAATGCCTTGATGATGGCCAAGCCAGACGAAGCACTGCGGCTCGTTCAACGTCATCCAATTCTTCACGCGATCGCCCAATCGCTCCGCGATCACGCGTGTGTAGTCGGCGAACCACTTGACGCTGTCGCGATTCAACCACCCGCCACGCTTGTATAAGTCGTACGGATAATCCCAGTGAAACAACGTGCAGTACGGCGTGACGTTGTTCTTCAGCAGCTCGTCGACCAGCGCGTCGTAAAATGCGAGGCCCTTCGGATTGACCTTGCCTTCGCCTTCGGGAATCACGCGCGACCAGGAGATGGAGAACCGATACGCCTGAAGTTTCATCTGCCGCATGATCGCGACGTCGTCGCGAAAGCGGTGATAGTGATCGCATGCAACGTCGCCGTTCTCTCCGTGAAGGACAGCGCCGGGATGAGCGGCGAACGTGTCCCACACGCTAAGTCCGCGGTCATCTTCCTTCGCCGCGCCCTCAATCTGATAGGAAGCGGCGGCGGCGCCCCAAACGAAGCCGTCCGGAAAGCGCGAGCCGATTGCTGACGATAAAGCTTGACGAGCCATAGGGCGGGCATCTTAACGAAGAAACGCCCGAATGGCAGATGAACATCCGGTCCAGCGCAGTACCCGGCGACACGAACCACCATAACGACCAACATCAGCGGATGTTGCGCGGAATTCGGAGAGCCGCAACTTCACCCGGCAGCATCCACACCGGACGGTGAGCCCTAATTGGGGCTGGAATATTTTATGGCTCACGATCATTCACTCATCGCATGAGTTTTCGACACCGGCCCGCGAAAACAATTCGCGACAAATTGGAAGAGCCAGGCTAGAAACCGTCACTCCGAGCCTATCTAAAGGAAAGAGGCAAACATATGCAGGCAAAACTGCGCAACGCTATCGGTACGTCCAAGGTTGTCCGAAATCGCAATCAATCTCGGCGGGCCATTTCCGCCGCGGCATTTGAAGCGCTGGAAAAGCGCCGGATGTTCGCCGTCACCGCTTCGTTCAGCAATGGCGTGCTGTCGGTGTTTGGCGACAGTCTCGACAATACGATCACCCTCTCGCGCAACGCGGCCGGAACTATTTTGGTGAACGGCGGCGCGGTCGCGGTACAGGGCGGCACGCCGACCGTCGCGAACACCAGCGCGATGCAAGCGTTTGGTCAAGGCGGGAACGACGCCATCACGCTCGACGAAACCAACGGCGCGCTCCCGAAGGCGACGCTCTTCGGCGGCGCCGGCAACGACACGCTGGTCGGCGGCAGCGGAGGGGATCAACTCTTCGGCCAAACCGGCAATGACATTCTGCTCGGCAAAGGCGGAGCCGACTTGCTATTCGGTGGCGACAATGATGACGTGATCACCGGCGGCGATGCCGACGACCAATCCTTCGGCGAAGCCGGCAACGACCGCATGGTCTGGAACCCCGGCGACGACACCGACCTGAACGAGGGCGGCGCGGGCATCGACACCGTCGAAGTCAACGGCGGCAACGGCGCCGAGGCGTTCACCACGACAGCCAACGGCGCACGCGTTCGATTTGATCGCGTCAATCCGGCGCCGTTCTCAATCGACATCGGTACGAGTGAAAACCTTGTGCTCAATGCCAACGGCGGCGATGACAGCTTCTCGGCCACCGGAAATCTCGCGACGCTCATCACCATCAACGTCGATGGCGGTGCAGGCAATGACAGCCTGCTTGGCGGCAATGGAACAGACCTGCTCGTGGGCGGCGACGGAAACGACTTCATCGATGGCCAGCAAGGCAACGACGTTGCCCTGATGGGCGCCGGCGACGACGTATTCCAGTGGGATCCGGGCGACGGTAGCGACGTCATCGAAGGTCAGAACGGCGCCGACACCATGCTGTTCAACGGCAGCGGTACGAACGAGGCCTTCGAAGCCTCCGCGAACGGCCCGCGCGTGCGATTCACGCGTAACGTCGGCAATATCGTCATGGACCTGAACGACGTCGAACGCGTAGACCTCAACGCGCTTGGTGGTGCCGATTCGATCACGATCAACGACTTGTCCGGCACGGATCTGACCGCGATGAACATCGCGCTCGCCGGCACTCTGGGCGGTAGCTCGGGTGACGCGCAGGCGGACACCGTGATCGTCAACGGCACGAACGGCAATGACGCGATCGATGTGCTCGGCAGTGGAACGAGCTACGCAGTCGTTGGACTGCCGGCGCTCGTGAACGTCAGCACTTCCGAAGGCGCGAATGACGCGCTGGTCGTCAACGCCCTGGGCGGCAGCGACAAGATCACCGCCACCTCGCTGCCCGCGGGCGTCACGAAGCTCACGATGGATGGCGGCGCGGGCAATGACTCGCTCCTGGGCTCGCAAGGCGCCGACGTGTTCCTCGGTGGCGATGGGGACGATTTTGTCTTCGGTGACAACGGCGCGGACACCGCGCTCCTTGGCGCCGGTAACGATAATTTCCAATGGGATCCGGGCGACGGCAACGATGTCATCGAAGGTCAGGACGGACAAGACGTCATGACGTTCAATGGCTCGGGCGCGAGCGAGAACGTCGACATCGCCGCAAACGGTGGACGCGTGCGATTCTTCCGCGACGTGGCGGCCGTCACCATGGATACGGATGATGTCGAGGTCATCTCGTTCCGCGCGCTCGGCGGCGCTGACAACATCGTGATCGGCGATCTGAGCGGCACCGACGTGACCAACGTGGCGATCGATCTGGCCAGCACGTTGCCGAGTGGCGGACTGCTAAGCCCGACGCTGCCGACGCAACCGGTGCCGGATGCGCAGAGCGACACCATCACCGTGAACGGCACTCAGGGCAATGACGTGATTCAGATCACCGGTGCAGCCAAGACCAGCGTGCGTGGATTGTCGACGGCGGTCGACATCCTCCGATCCACGGCCGCCCTCGATCGCCTGACCATCAACGGCCAGGGCGGCGCGGACGTGATCGACGCATCGGGCGTCACGCAGTCGACCATCGCGCTGACTATGAACGCTGGACTGGGCAACGACATCTTGATCGGCAGTCTGGCCAGCGATCTGTTCAACGGCGGTGATGGAGACGACGTCGCATTGATGGGAAGCGGGGACGACACGTTCGTCTGGAACCCCGGCGACGACAACGACACGCTCGAAGGTCAGGTTGGCTTCGACACGATGCAGTTCAACGGCGCGAACATCGCCGAGAACATTGATGTGTCCGCCAACGGTAGTCGAGTGCGGTTCTTCCGCAACGTCGCGAATGTCACGATGGATCTGAACGACACGGAGGCCGTGAACTTCAACGCGCTGGGCGGCGCCGACAACATCGTCGTGAACGACTTGAGCGGCACCGACGTGACAAGCGTCAACCTCTCACTGGGCGCAGTTGGCGGTGGTGACGACGGGCAGCCGGATACGGTCATCGTCAACGCGACCAGCGGTTCCGATGTCGTGGTGGCAGCTGGCGTTGGTTCCAGCGTGCTCGTGGTTGGCTTGGCCGCACAGATCAACATCACCGGTGCAACGGCAGCGAACGACCGGCTGATCGTCAACCTGCTGGCGGGCGATGACGTGATCGACGGCAGCGCCTTGACCGCAAACTCGATCCAGTTTCAAGCCGACGGCGGCGATGGCGATGACGTGCTGATCGGCGGCGACGGCAACGACACCCTGTTCGGCGGCGCGGGCGATGACGTCCTGATCGGCGGGCCTGGCCTGGACATCCTCGACGGCGGCTCTGGCGACAACGTCGTCATCCAATAACTTCAACAACGCATCCAATCATCTTCCGAAGCGGGCGGGCCGGGAATCATTTTCCCGGCCCGCATGCTTTGATTTCGCTGATCGTGTGCCTGAATAGCTCGACGAGCGTCGGATCGAGCCAGCGTCTCTTCGACGCCCATTCGATGCGATCGCGCAGCGCGGCAGAATCGAGACTGGTCAAGCGCTGGCCTGCCCGCTGTCCCGCCACGATGATCGCAATGTAAAGAACGGTCGCGACTTCCTTGGGAAGCAGATCGTCCGACGCAGTCGATGCGGTCTTGAACAATCCTTTGAGCTGCGCCATCAGCGCGGCCGGCGGAGTTGGATCCATCAACACATTGCGGAGGCTTTTCGGTTCTCCAGATGCCGCGCTGCCTGGAATGACATCCTGCAATGGGATGTCCAGTTGATGCGTCAGAATCGCGCCAAGCTCGCTGGGCATCCAACCCGATTGCGTTGGCACCACGCTGAGCAGATCCAGCATTCGCCTCGGCTCGGCGAGCGGATCGGCGGGCGAAGATGGAGGATCGGACGGGTTAATGGCACTCATGGTTACCAGCCCCGCGCGGCTTCACTGCGCGCGAGAGAGCACGATTCGCAAATCATTGATCTCTTCGTCGATCGCCGATTCATCGGCATACTCGGCCACGACGGACCGCAGTGTGCGCTCGAACATTCGCTTGGCGGTGATCAGCACGTTCGACGCCTGCGCTGGAGATTTCAGTCCGAATCGCTCGACGAGCTGGGCGTATTCCATCGTGGGCTCGTCGCGCAAGGTGGGGCCCAGAATTCTCGCGTCGAACACGCCCCAAACGTCGGTTCGACCTTCCCTCTCGCACTCGGCACGCATGCGCTCGATCGCCTGACCGAGCAGCGCCTGGGCCCAGGGGACGTCGAAATCCGCACCCGGTTCCAGGCCATCATCCGGCAGCGCTTCGGGCAACTCCTGGCCGGATTCGCGTGCGGGTCGGCCGAGCTCGTTGCGGACGAAGTTATCGAGCGACGTCAGCAGCAGCGTGCGAAACTTCCCACGCGCCTGATCGGCGCGGGCGATCAAGTCGTACTCCAGGATTTTTCGCACGATGAATCCCTGTAACAAATCGTCAGCGCGTTCTGGAGCGATGCGCTGCCGCCGCACAAGATGCGAACGCATCGCCGGCAGATAACACCGCAGCAGTTCGCTCAGCGCCGGCCCGCGCTGGGTGACGCTGAGCCCGCCGGCGCGGGCTACCAGCGTCCAGCGCGTCGTCTGGAAAGCTCCGTCTTCGATTGGCGATTGATTGGTCATGGTTGCGTCGCCGGACGACTGGCGGATTGCGTCGAGGGTTTCTTTGGCATCCCGAACTTCTCGCGGAGCTTGTTCGCTTCGTCGCTCTTACTCTGTTGATCCAGAAACGCCGCGAGACGGTCGGCGCCGCGAATCGTTCCCGGGTGATTCGGCCCCATCAGCTTTTCCTGCCGTGCCAGCGCATCGCGATACAGCGTTTCCGCCTCCGCGGCGTTGGCGGGATTTGATGAGATCACCTGCGCGACGCGCGTCATCGATGCGATGGTGGCCGGGTGATCGTCGCCCAGCAATTGTCGTCGCCGTTCCAGCACGCGGCGCTGAAGCGCGATTCCTTCCTCGGCGTTTCCGGTTCCCATCAGCATGAAGCCGTAGTGGCTCGTCGTCTCCAGCGTGTCGGGATGATCTTCCCCCAGCACGCGACGTCGCCGCTCAAGCACATCGCGAACGATTGGCATCGCTTCTTCCAACCGGTTCGTGCGTTGCAGGCTCACCGCCAGCGCGAACTCGGCCGTCAGCGTGTCGGGGTGCGTTTCTCCCTTCACGCGCTTGATGCGCGGGATCGCGTCGCGCAGGAACTTTTCCGCGTCGGCGTCTTTGCCCTGCCGCGTGAGCACGAACGAGAGGCCGGTAACCGCGAACAGCACATCCGGATGATCCGGCCCGAGCAGGCGCGTCTGCTGTTCGATCACTTCTCGCTGAAGCGTTTCGGACTCGTCGAACTTGCCCAGGTTCGTCAACAGGATGGCCAGATCGTTCGCGGCGACGATCGTGTCGGGGTGATCGCCGCCCAGCGCTTTTCGGCTGCGAGCCAGCGCATCGCGCGCCAGCGGTTCTGCTTCGCGATATTTGCCCAGCCCGGTCATGGTCGCAGCGAGCATGTTCTGCGAGACGAGCGCGCCGCGATCGTCGGCGCCTTTGATCTGCCGCTGAATATCCAGCGCTTTTTTGAAATGCGGCTCCGCCTGCTTGGCCAAGCCCAGTGCGTAATACGTGTCGCCGATCGTGTAATGAATTGCGGCGTCAACGAGCGGCTGAGTGCTCGGACTTTGCTCGACGCGCTTGCTGGCGATGTCGAGCACCTGCCGCACGGTCGGATCTTTTCCCTGCGCCTCGGCCGGGTTCACGCTCTTGAGCATCGACTGGACAAACTGATTGACCGCCACGCTCTGGGCGTTGGCGTCTTGCGCTTCCTTTTTCTGCGCCAGCGTGCGCTTCTGCTCTTCGCGAATTCGATACGCTTGCAGCGACGTGATGATCGCGAACCCGACGATCATCGCGATGAACGAAATGAGCGCGATCGAAAACGCCCGGTTGCGCGAGGCAAACTTCGCAACCTGATACGGCAGCGTCGGCGGGCGCGCGGTGATCGGCTCGTGGTTTTGGTATCGCCGCAAATCGGCGGCGAAATCGGTCGCCGTCGGATAGCGGCGATCTTTTTCCTTCGCCAGCGCCTTGCGGACGATCGTTTCGAGATCGCCGCGGAGCGAGCGATTGATCGTGCTCAGCCGATCGGGTTCTTCATCACAGATGACGCGCACCGCTTCGGGCAGGCTGTGCTTCGAAAGGATGTAAGGCGGTCGCCCGCCAAACAGCTCGTACGCGATCACGCCCAGCGCATAGACATCGGTTGCGGCGTCGACTTCGCGAATGTCGCCGCGCGCTTGTTCTGGCGCCATGTACTGAAGCGTGCCGAGCAGCACGCCGGTGCTGGTGGGCTGGATCGACGCGGCCTGCACGTCGGCGTCGGTGACGCGCGCGACGCCGAAGTCGAGAATCTTCGGCTGGCCGGATTCATCCACCAGAATGTTTCCCGGTTTCAGGTCGCGATGAATCACGCCGCGCTGATGCGCGTACTGCACCGCCTCGCACAGTCGGATCAGGAGATCGATTCGCTGCGAAGTCGAAAGCCGCTTATCGGCCGCGTATCGATCGAGCCGCGGGCCGCGCACCAGCTCCATCGCAAAGTACGGCTGCGGCCCGGACCCAGAATCCGCGGTTCCCGCCTCGTAAATCTGCGCGATGCCCGGATGCTGAAGCCGGCCAAGAATTTCTGCTTCGAATTCGAAACGCCGCACAAGCGGCGGCGTGATGAGGATCGACCGAATCACCTTCAGCGCCACGATGCGTTTAGGTCGAACCTGCTCGGCCTCGTAGACGACACCCATGCCGCCTTCACCGAGGATTTTGAATGGGCGATATGCGCCGATGCGCGGCGGAATGTTTGGCGCGCGATGCTCGTCTGCTGGCGGCGCGACCTGATCGGTCGCCTGCGAGACATCCGGCGGCGCCGTCTCCGGAGACCCTGCGTTATCCAATTCGCCCGGCCCTGGCATCAAGTGCTCCCTCTAGTCCGCGCAGCGAAACGATGTGAACCCGCACGAGGATGCCTGCGCGAACCGTCAGTGTCCAGCGCAAACCGAACCCATTTTGTCTTGTTTAAGGAGCAGCCTGCGTGGTTGCTGCTGTCTGCCCAGTAAGCAGCGAATCGGCCTCTGTCGCACGCCCTTGCGCGGTCAACAGCGAGGTGAACCGTTCGATCGCCGCGCGCGTGCGAGGATGTTTCGGACCGAACACACGACGCATCCTGTCGATCGCGTCGCGATACAACCGCTCGGCTTCCTCGTTTTTGCCCTGGTCATGCAGCGCCCCGGCCAGCGTGTGTTGGATGTACAGCGACCGCGGGTGATCCGCCGACGAGATCCTCCGGCTGATTTCCAGCGCTTCGCGCGCCAACGGTTCAGCGTCGGCCGGGCGCTTGCGCACGACGAGCGTCACCGCGAGGTTGTTCAGGCCAACCAGCGTGGAAGGATGCTCGGGCCCGAGAACTTTTCGCTGAAGCTCGAGCGTTTGCCGCGCCAGCGCCTCGGCTTCGTCCATTCGTCCCTGCAAGCGGCGAAGGGATGCCAGGTCGCTGAGCGTGTAGATCGTGTCGGGATGATTTTCGCCCAGCGTCGCACGGCGTTTCTCCAGCGCCTCGAGGAACAACGCGTCGGCGTCGGCGAATCGCCCGGTTTCCATCAACAGCCCGGCCAGGCGATTGATTACCGCGGCCAATCGTTGGCCGTTGTCTGGATTCGTTCGCCGCCAACTCTCCAGCACGCGACGATAGAGCTTTTCGGCGTCGGCAAGATCACCGCGATCCTCAACCAGGTGGGCGAGGTTGAACGTCCACAGCACGGTCCTGGGATCATCCGGTCCAAACGCGCGCGTTCCGGTGCCGGCCGCTTCACGCCACAGCGGCTCGGCTTCGTTCAGGTTGCCGTTAGCACGCAGGACCAGTCCCAGATGATTGACCGACACGAGCGTATCTTCGTGCTCGTTGCCGAGCAGCTTGCGACGAATTTCGAGTGCCGCCCGCGCGTGCGCGACCGCATCATCGTTGCGACCGAGCTCGTAATACGTCACCGCCAGCGTATTGCGCACGGCTGCTTCAACGAGCGGTTGAGCGGCGAACTTTTCATGAACCGTCGCGCTGGCCTTGTCGAGCGCTTCCTTCATGCTGCCTTCGCGGCCCTGCGCCTCTCGAGGATCGGCGGCGCCGAGCAGGTCCTCTCGAAGGAAATCGTTGATCGCCTGCGCGCTGGCCTGCGCGCGCTGCGCTTCGGTGCGCTGTCGTTCTGCCTCGACGAGCGCTGCTTTCGTCTTTGTCTGTTCTCGACGGATTCCCGTGATGTAGATGGCCGTGGCGGCGACGATCAGCCCGATCGTTGAGACCGCGAATGCGAACGCGACTCGATTGCGCCGGGCGAATTTGCGAAATCGATAGCGCGTCGAGACCGGCCCGGCGAGAAGCGGTTCGTTCGCCAGATAACGTGCGACATCGCTTGCCACGCCGTTCGCGGTTTCGTATCGACGGGCGCGGTCCTTCTCCAGGCATTTCATCACGATCCAGTCGAGCTCGCCGCGAACCGTCGCGCTGAGCTTGGCCGGTTCGATGCTGCGCTGCGCCGCGATCGACGGCAGCTTGTCGAGCGTCGACAGCCGCGCACTCGGCGTCGGCGGATCGACTTCGCGGATGATCCGCTGCATCTCACCGTACGCCTTCGATCGCAGCTCACGTCCGTCGAACGGCGTGACGCCGGTGAGCAGCTCGTACAGCAGCACGCCCAGTGAATAGATGTCCGAGCGCGTATCGACATCCATGTTTCCGTGCGCCTGCTCGGGGCTCATGTATTCCGGCGTGCCGACCATGTGACCGAGTTGCGTGAAGATCGTGCGCTCGGTTAGTCGCTGACTCGTCGCCTTCGCGACGCCGAAATC
>JACMJD010000138.1 GCA_014380825.1 Phycisphaerae bacterium
CTTCCTCCGCGGCGGCGACGTCGAAAAAGTCTTCCGCATGGCGGACCTCTATGTGATGCCGTCGGTCTCCGAGCCGTTCGGCATCGCGCCACTGGAAGCGATGAGCCACGACGTGCCGGTGATCATCTCCAAACAATCCGGAGTGTCCGAAGTCCTCACCCCCGCGCTGAAGGTAGACTTCTGGGACATCAACGAGATGGCGAACAAGATCATCGCCGTCCTGCGTCATCCGCCACTTGCCAGCACACTCCGCCAGCACGGCAGCTTCGAAATCCGAAGAATGAGCTGGACCGACGCCGCCCGCGCATGCGTGGGCGTGTACGATCAGGCCATGGGGATGGTCAACGGACGACGTTGACCGAAATACGTTGACGCACGTTCGAATCACTTCGTACTATTCAGCATCATGACGACGCTCAGCATCCAATTTCCCGATTCGCTGGCCCGCGTGGTTTGGAACGAGGTCGAAAGCATCGACCGACGCTGAAGCTCGGGTTCATTTCTCAGGCAACGATCGTCGAAGCAAATCGTCGAACAAGTCGAACGCGACGCCCGGGTAAGCAAAAGTCGTTGCACCAATTTGGCGCTAAGCTTACGCTGATGCGCCGCACCAATGATTCTGCACCCCGGAGGCCTCGTGAGTTTTCGACACGCCCTCGCTATTGGCGCTCTCGCGCTGATTTTGATCCCGACGATCGATCTCGCTCAAGCACCGGCAACTCGCCCGACGACGGCGCCGACGACCGCAGCGGCCAGCACGAAGACGTACGCCGTCGCCGGTCATGGTGATCTGAAGCTGACGATTCCCGCCGGCTGGACTGAATCGGAAGATCCGGTTCAACCCGGCATGCCGCGCACGGTGCGGTTTACCGATGCCGACAATAAATTCGAAGCGTTGATCTCGGTTCTCCCGCCGCCGAAGGGGCTGGTGGATTTCAATTCGCCGCAGAAGTTGCGGACGATCGCCCACGCGCAGGTGAAGCAGATGTTGACGACGTCAAAAGAGACGAGCGTCGCGCTGGAAGACCTGAAAGGCGCGTCGGCCAACGGATTCGTTTACACGCTGACCGACAAGGCGCCAGCGCCGGGTTCGTACGAATACATGACCGGCGGCGTGGTGGGTGTGGGCGATCTGATCCTGTCGACGACGATGTTGATGCACGAAAAGAACCCGCCGCAACGCGCGATCGCGCTCCAGATGCTCGCCGCCGCGTCGCAGGTCAGCGCGGTCTCACCGAGCACGCAGCATGCGGCAAATGCGCGGCTGGCGGTTTCGCTGCCGGATCGCAAGTGGCAGATCGCGCTCGATCACCCGGGCCTGAACGTACTGGAAGACGAGATGTCTCCCGACAAGCACGCCCGGCATCTGTCCGCGATTGACTCGACGAACGGCGTGAACGTGTCGATCTTTCTCGAACCGGCCGTCACGATCGGCGATGCAAAAACCACGCGGCAGTTTTATTTCGACCGCCTGAAACGCAGCCCGCTGATGATCCGCGAGGACAAGTTCAGCGAAGCCGGCGACATCGCCCGCGTCGATTATCTCCTGCCCGACATCAACCAGCGTCACGTGAATCTCTACATCGCCAAAGAAGGCGTGTGGGTGGACGTACACATTTCGGTGGAAGACGTGAAGAACGAGCGTCAGGGGCTGATCGATCAGATCGCCAAGTCGGTGAAGCTGGAAGCGAAGGAGCCGGCCCGATCGCCTACAACCCAGAACTCGCGGCGGTGACGCTGCTTTGGGCGTTCACCGATCCTGTATAATGTTTGGCGTGCCCGAACTTAGCCGGTTTTTCGGCATCATCATTCGGATGTACATGGAAGTGGGCGCGCCGCATAATCTGCCGCACTTCCATGCAGGGCGGAACTTCATCAGGCCGAACACGTTGCCGATTGGAACCGATTGCAAGCGGGACAAGCACCGCTGCCCATTGATCCGCTTGAATAGGAATCGATCATGACGCATCCAATTCATCGCGTTAGTTCGTTCAAGATCGAAGGGCCGTACCTTCTGCGCGTACGGTTCGAGGACAACACCGAGCAGGTGATCGATTTCCAACCCGTACTCGCGGGAGACTTCTTTCGCCCGCTTCGAGAACTTTCACTCTTCAACCAGGTGCGCATTGATCCGGAGGTCCACACGCTCGTCTGGCCAAATGGCGCGGATTTTGATGCGCCGACGCTGCACGACTGGCCAGTTTTTGCCGACCAACTAGCCGCCCGCGCGAAGCAGTGGGAACTGTCCTTCAGCGGAAGTTGATCCGACCTCGACACAGATACTAAGGTATTCGCTCGCATCGCACGTCCAGGAGAAACCCATGCCCACCCACGAACAACCGCCACGAGTTTACGACGGCGACGGCGATGCGCTGATGATGCGCGAGCATGAAGAGCTCGCCGATCGCATTTTGCTCATGCCGGATGCGCTTCCCAGCAAGGTGCCCGACGCCAAGCCGCGGATTCGGATTTTGTGGGGGCAGCATCTGCTGGAAGATCTGCTCACCGGGCGATATCGCTCGCTCGTGTGCGCAGTGAATCCGGAAGACAACAGCCGCGGGATCATCGCGCAGTTGGCGGCGCTGTTGCCGACCAGTCAGTGGGATGAGCGATCGATCACCGCCAACGCAAAGCAGTTCGCCGGCTCGGGCGGCACCGAACGTGTGAAGGTGTTGAAGTTCGACATGGACGTCGTCGAAGTGCTGGCGGTGTTGCGGCCGGCGAGCCGGAATCTCACGACCGATGATCTCGCCAATGCATTTCGGATCGTGTCGGAAATGATCGACCGCAAGCCCGGCCGCACCCCAACTGCGTCGGTCAGCTTTCTGGGCGCGCGCGCGAATATGCTGGTCGGGCCGGACGGGAAAGAGCCCAGCTTTGAAAGCGTGCTTCGCGTGATGCATCAAGGCGGATACAGCGGAGACGTGTATCCGTCGCCGCAAATGTGGCAACTGGAAAAGATCGGGCTGTTCCCGCGCTACCCGTTCCCGGAGACGCTGGATCAACTCCGCCGCGGCGGGTTCTAAAAACTGCCATCGCAGAATGCAGACTTCGGAACGCAGAACGCTTGTTCTGCCGTTCGCGTTCTCCAATTGAACTTTTCGGCACTCGGGAACAAAATCAGATTACGAGTTGTTCACAATCAGGAGCCCCATCTGGTTGGGGCGATTTTGAAGCAGGAGAACCGCCATGACTTGGTCGCGAACACTTTGTCTTGTCTCAATATGCGCGCTTGTTGCCGGCTGCGCATCGAACCGCTCCGCGTCGTCCTCGAAGGACAACTTGAATGGCCTGGGGCCGGTGCATCATCCTGTGTCGACGAAGAACGCCGAGGCGCAGCGGGCGTTTGATGAGGGCCTGGCGCGGATGTACGGCTTCAACCACGACGCGGCCGCCAAGGCGTTCAAGCATGCGCGGACGGTCGATCCGAAGCTGGCGATGGCGTATTGGGGCGAAGCGCTGGCGATCGGTCCGAACTACAACTTGCCGGAGATCGATGCCGCCGCCGCAAAGGCGGCGTATGACGCCAGCCAGCGGGCGATGCAACTTTCATCCAGTGCGACTCCGGCGGAGCGCGATTACATCGCTACGCTAACCAAGCGTTACTCGAACGATCCGAAGGCCGACGTGAAGAAGTTGCTCGCCGACTACGCAGACGCGATGCGCGAGTTGGCGAAGAAATATCCCAACGACCTCGATGCCCAAACTCTCTGGGCCGAGAGCATGATGAACCTTCGTCCGTGGAAATTGTGGTCGCGAGATGGAGTGCCGGCGGAAGGAACCGAGAAGATCGTCGCAACGCTCGAAAACGTGCTGAAGCGCAATCCGAATCACATCGGCGCGAATCACTATTACATCCACGCGGTTGAAGCATCGAAATCGCCTGAGCGCGCGATGGCTAGCGCGCAGCGATTGCCGACGCTCGCGCCGAATCAAGGCCATCTGGTTCACATGCCGGCGCACATTTACATGCGCACCGGCGACTACGCGGCCGCGATCACCGCGAACCAGCAGGCGGTCAAGGTGGATGACAAGTTCATCGCCTGCTGCGGGCCCAAGCCCGACAGCATTTATCCGGCCTTCTATTACAACCACAACGTTCACTTCCTGATGGCCGCCGCGTGCATGGCGAACCAGTCGAAGCTGGCGATCGATTCATCGCGGACGCTGGCGAAGAATCTCGCGCCGATGGCCAAGGAAGTCGTGCTCGCCGAGCCGTACTGCGCAATGCCGTACATCGTGCTGGTGCGATTCGGAAAATGGGACGAGATTCTCGCCGAGCCCGCGCCCGATGCGGCCATGCCCAGCGTGGTCGCCGCGAATCATTTCGCGCGAGCGATGGCGTTCGCCGCCAAGGGCGACCTGATTAAGGCGCGCACCGAACAGGGCGCGTTCGAAGCGGCCCGGGCAAAAATGCCTTCGACGCTGATCAACAACAACAACATCGTCGAGGTGATGGCGGTGGCGTCGCACCTGCTGGCGGGCCGCGTCGCGCTGGCGGCGGGGGATCAAAAGGCGGGCATCGCGTCGTATCGCAGCGCGGTCGAAGCCCAAGATAGATTAGAATACGATGAGCCCGCGCCGTGGCCGTGGCCCGTCCGCGAACAGCTTGGCGCGGCGCTTCTTGCCGCCGGCGATGCAAAAGGGGCGCAGGACGCGTTCACGCAGGACCTGGCGAAAAACCCGAAAAACCCGCGTTCCCTGCTGGGTTTAAGCGAATCCCTCAACGCGCAAGGCAAGCGTGAACAGGCCGACGCGGCGCGCAAGGCGTTTCGCCAAGTCGCCGAGCATGCCGAC
>JACMJD010000139.1 GCA_014380825.1 Phycisphaerae bacterium
ATCGTTGTCCGCGCTCGCCGGGTCCGCGACAGCGGGCACATTGCGCGGAACATCGAACGCCATACCCTGGCCATTTTCGCGCGCGTAGACGGCAATCACCTTGTCGACCGGCACCGTCACTTCACGCGCCACACCGCCGAACCGCGCCTGAAACTCGATTGCTTCGTTTCCAAGCTTCAGCCGGTTGGTGGCGAGCGGAGAAATGTTCAGCACGATTTCGCCGTTCTTGACGAACTCGTGTGGCACGTTGACGCCCGCATCCGCCAAGACCGCGATATACGGTGTCAGTCCCGAGTCGGAGCACCACTCGTGGATCGCGCGGATCAGATAAGGCTTGGTCGAAACGTCGGCCATATTGGCAGTGGTCAGCGCCGCCGGGCCGCCCCAAGGCGCTGACGCGCCCCCTTGGGGGGCAGCGAACGAAGGGAGCGTGGGGGCCTCATATTTTAGCGGCGCATTACCTTTTCGGACGGTGTCAGCGCCTCAATATAAGCCGGCCGCGAAAACATGCGTTCGGCGTATTTCATCAGCGGCGCAGCAGTTTTCGGCAGATCGATGCCGTAGTGGTCGAGCCGCCATAACAAGGGCGCCAGCGCAACGTCGAGCATCGAAAAGTCGTCGCCCAACATGTACTTGTTTTTCAGCATGATCGGCGACAGCTGCGTCAGGCGATCGCGAATCGTTGCGCGGCCTTTTTCCATCGCCTTCTGATTGTTGCTGTTTTCGAGCGTCTGCACATGCACGAACAGCTCGCGCTCAAAGTTGAACAGGAAGAGCCGCGTGCGGGCGCGCATCACCGGATCGGCCGGCATCAACTGCGGATGCGGAAAGCGCTCGTCGATGTATTCATTGATGATGTTCGATTCGTACAGCACGAGATCACGCTCGACCAGAATCGGTACCTGACCGTACGGATTCATCGTGTTGATGTCTTCGGGCTTGTTGAACAGGTCGACGTCGCGAATTTCGAAGTCCATCCCCTTTTCGAACAGCACGAAGCGGCACCGCTGTGAAAACGGGCAGGTTGTTCCGGAGTAAAGCACCATCATTGTTATCCCTTTGTTTTTATAAGCCTGCAGGCGCGCGTCCCCGACGCCTGCGGGTCAAACTACTTGAGGTCTTTCCAGTAGACGGCATTGAGCCGCCACGCGACCACGGTAAAGAGCCCGAGGAACATCAGGACCCAAACACCAATCTGCGCGCGCTTGTCCGCTGTCGGGTCCGTGATGAACGCAAGGAAGGCGACCAGATCGGCCGCGTCCTCATCGAAGCGTCGCGCCTGTTCCTGATTCTGCGGCTTGAACGAATAAGTGATGCCTTCGGCGCCGTGAGTCGTCGTCGGTGTTTCGGTGCGCGACGATGCGCCGACCGGGTCGTAGGTCGTCACCACGTGCATCTTCTGTAACGCTCCGCTTTTCGAATCCTTGCGTTCTTCGGTGAATTCGATTCTGGCTTCGCGCGGGCCTTGTTCCTGCCAGAACACGTGCGGCATCGAGATGTTCGGATAGGCAATGTTGTTCCACCCGGTAGGCGAACCCGCGTCGCGGTAGTAGCCGCGCAACAGCGTGTATAGATAGTCGGTGCCTGCATGGCTGGCCGACGTGCGCGCGCGGGTGATCACAGACAAATCCGGCGGGGTCTTGCCGAACCAGCGCTTCTGATCGGATGCCGTCGCGGAATTGCGGATCGTGTCGCCCACCTTCTGATTACCGTAGATCAGATACTGCTGAATCTGCGCATCGGTGAGCCCGATTTCCTGCAGCCGATTCCAGCGCACCAGGTTTGCCCCGTGGCAACCGATGCAATAGTTTGCAAACAGACGCGCTCCGTTTTGCAGCGACGCCGGGTTTTGCATCCGATCGACCGGCCATGTGTCCATCGGAACGCCGCCTTCTGCCGCCAACGTCAAGCCTGCGCCGCACAGCATCGAAGCAGCCATTGCCACACGCACGATCAAGGTCTTCATCGCCTCAGTGCGCCGCGACCGTAATGCGCTCGGGAACCGGCTTAAAGGCGCCCATGCGGCTCCACCAGGGCATCAACGCAAAGAACGCGAAGTACAGCAGGGTGAGCACCTGCGCGAACACCGTGGCAGCCGGCGTCGGCGATTGCGTGCCCAGATAACCCAGGATCAGGAAGACGACGACCCAAGCGATCAACAGCCAGAAATGCCATGTCGGGCGGTAGCGCATCGAACGCACCGGCGAATGATCGAGCCAAGGCATCGCAAAGAAGATCATGACCGAAACGCCCATCAACACCACGCCCCAGAATTTGGGATCGAGCGTAAAGAAACCGATCACCAGGACGATCGCTCCCACCATGGTCGCGCCGCGCGCGATCGAATTGGCGACGCTCAGAATCACCAGCGCCGCCAAGCCGATAGAGCCGATCGCGAGCACGTACATGAATTGTTCAGTCGTCGCGCGCAGGATCGAGTAGTACGGGGTGAAGTACCACAACGGCGCAATGTGCGTAGGCCCTTGCAGTGGGTCCGCTGGAATGAAGTTGTTCCACTCGAGGAAATAGCCGCCGAACTCGGGCCAGAAAAACACAACCGCAAAAAACGGAATCAAAAAGATCGAAAGCCAGTAAAGATCGTGCACCGTGTAGTAAGGGTGAAACGGAACGCCATCGAGCGGCCGCCCTTGAGCATCCTTGTGAGCCTTGATCTCGACGCCGTCGGGGTTGTTGGAACCCACGTCGTGCAGCGCGATGATATGGGCGACCACCAAACCCAGCAGCAGCAACGGAATCGCAATCACGTGGAGCGCGAAGAACCGGCTTAGCGTGGCATCGCCGACCACATAATCACCGCGAATGAAAATCGCCAGCTCGGGGCCGATTAGCGGAATCGCG
>JACMJD010000140.1 GCA_014380825.1 Phycisphaerae bacterium
GCCTAAAAGTCGGGCGATTCAATGGCTAACCTTCAATTTTCTCCGGATTTTACGAATGATTCGCCGCACAGCGATCAATTCACTTCGGAAAATACGATCAAATCGGCGCGATCGCGAGTGCGGTTCGTATCACCAAACCGACTTCTCAACATCCAAAATCGAGCCGCGTGAACCAAACCGCGCCAATCGCGCGAAACAGACGCGCTCGTGGCGAAAGAGATCCTGAACCCTCGGCTGACCACCGCAGGACCCTTCGGTAGCATCATCGCGCCATCCGCCAACCATCGCGTAGCCATCACTTTCATCCCCAAAACGAATGGGTTCGTTCCGCTCGATTCGATGACATTTTCCATCCGCACCGCCTGCCAATCTTCGCCCATCCCCCGGCCGGGCCACTACTTCCATCACCTCTTCGTGTTTGGCTCTTTGGCTTCGCCTGCGCAATTTCACAAAGTCAAAAAGCGAGGAGGAAACCCCAGTTACATTTGCGAGAATTTGAATCGCGCTAGCCGTTGGAGCGTTGGCGAGCGAGCAACAGAGCGAGTTGGCCGCGAACACGCGCAGACCGCGTGGCGGCAAGAGCATTCTACGTCAATACATCGGTAATGTCGGCCAAAATTCCCTCCGACATGAAGACGCGACAACGTCGGCCCAATTACCGGCCGGGCCGAGGATTGCGCGATTCGGATCATGCAGGAGCGACGAAAAATTCTTCGATGGGGGAAGCGAGAAAATGTACCTGACACCTTTTCTTCGCCGACACCTTTTCTTCGCTGCGGTTCACACGAACAGCTAGTAAGCCCGTCAACGCCATGAGCGCTGGCAGAGTGGTTGGCTCGGGAATCGGTTCGCTTGAAAAACGTACGTCGTCAAAAGTGCGCTTGCCGTTGTTTGTCGCCGTAAGCGTGCCACTGGCAAATCTCAGTTCGACGCTCGTGCCCGCGAATGGGGTGAAGTCCGCTCCGTAACGCGCAACGTCGATGCCCCCGCTTATGAAGACCGTCGGGATAAGACTCCCGTTGACTTTGAACACGGGTGGCCCGCGGAGCCCATCACAAAGAAACGTCATCGATCGCGTGCCGCCCGGCACGTCGCCGACCTGGCCAAGCGAGGTGAAGCGGTTGCCGTCGGCGTTCGTTTCGAGGAACGCCATGAACTGCCCTTCGAGCAGCAGCATCCCTTGCCCGAAAACTTCCCTGTCCCAGACCGACACCACCGGCTCGCCGATGCCGATGTAGTTGTGGCCGACCGAGTTGAGCACGGCGTTGTCGATCCGCGCCGTCCACCCGGGGAACGCCCGACTCGTCGGCACGAAAAGCGGATCGCCCGGCTGGACCAACGATTGCTCGAAATCCAGATTCACGAACGGCGCGGCCACCGCGCGGTCGACAAGCGACAACGTGAACGCGCACGCTACGAACAACAGGCGACTGATGCAACTTCGCATACAAAAACTCCCAACAACAGGAACAACACGATCAAGAACAGAAACCCGCGGCGATAAAAAGAAATGCCCGCCCCACTTGTGCAGCAACGCCATGTTACCCACGCTTTGCGATCATCAGCCACACAATTCCACCCGCACATTCCGCCTAGAACCGATTTGGCGTCCGCGATCTACCCTCTCGAACCGCTTCAACTGTTCGCGTGGCAGCCGCGCCAATCGCGCGGTATATACGCGGTCGCCGTGGGCGATGCGCTTAATTTTCCGAAGGTCGGACACTTCAAAACCGTGGCGGATTTTCGCGCGCATGTGCGGGAAATCACGCAGCCGGATTTTCCCTGCGACGATTCTGTTCAAAGCGCGGCCGATGGAAGCCCGCTGGCTGCGCCGATCGACGTTGGCGGATTCGTCGTCGGCAATCGGTGGTGCATTCATCCGATGGAAGGCTGGGACGGCACGACCGACGGCCAGCCGTCCGAGCACACGCTGCGTCGATGGCGACATTTCGGCGAGAGCGGCGCGAAGCTGATCTGGGGCGGCGAGGCGTTCGCCGTGCAGAGTGATGGCCGGGCGAATCCGAATCAGATTGGCGTGATCGATGATGATGTTGAACGCGCGGAAAAAGGTGCGCGAGCGCTGCTTGATGCGTTGGTCACCGCTCATCAATCGCGTTTCGGCAAGGTCGACGATCTGCTCGTCGGTTTACAGCTCACGCATTCGGGCCGATTCTGTCGGCCACGCGATAAGAAAAAGCTCGAGCCGCGCATCGCGTATCACCACCCGATCCTCGATGCGAAGTTCGGCATCGATCCGGCCGACGATTCGGTCCTGATCAGCGACGACTATATCGAACGTCTGATCGACAATTACATCCGCGCCGCAAGAATAGCGCAGCGCGCGGGCTACAGGTTCGTCGACGTCAAACATTGCCACGGTTATCTGGGCCACGAATTGCTCGGCGCGTTCACGCGAAAAGGAAAGTTCGGCGGCAGTTTCGAAAACCGCACGCGCTTCGCGCGGCAAATCATCGAAGGCATCCGCGCGGAGTGTCCCGGCCTGGCGATCGGCGTTCGGCTGAGCGCATTCGATCATCCGCCTTTCAAACCCGACCCCGCGCGCGGCGCCGCCGGCAAGCTCGGGCCGGGAATTCCGGAGCAGTTCAAGCATCTCATTCCGTACGTTTATGGCTTCGGCGTGAATCAATCGAACCCCCTCGAGATGGACCTGAGCGAGCCGATCGCGTTCATCAAGATGCTGCGCGACCTGGACGTGCGGCTGATCAACATCAGTTGCTGCTCGCCGTACTACAACCCGCACTATCAGCGTCCGGCGATCTTCCCGCCCAGCGACGGCTATCAGCCGCCGGAAGATCCGCTGATCGGCGTCGCGCGGCAGATGGACGCCGTGCGACAGATCAAGCTCGCCGTCCCGCGCGACAGTGTTTTCGTCGGCAGCGGCTACACGTACTTGCAGGAATATCTCCCGCACGTCGCCCAGGCCGCCGTGCGCGAAGGCTGGACCGACTTCGTCGGGCTCGGGCGTTTAGTGCTCAGCTACTGGGACTTGCCCGCCGACGTGCTGCGTGATGGCGATCGCGCGCTACAGGCGAAAAAGATCTGCCGCACGTTCAGCGACTGCACGACCGCCCCGAGAAACGGAATCATCAGCGGCTGCTTCCCGCTCGATCCGTACTACAAAGACCGGCCGGAGCACGACGAGTTGAAGGACAAGAAAGCGGCGCTGCGCAAGTCACTGACCGTGATCAAATCCTGACTTCGATAAGACGAAATCCAACCACAGATTTCGCAGATTACACAGATTCAGAATACAGAAAGTCGGTAAATCCGTATTTCTTAATCTGCGTAATCTGTGAAATCTGTGGTTGCACCTGCATTCGCCTTCGCTGTTCGCTAACTCAGCTTGAAAATCGTGTTCTGCTCCAGCCGATGCTCGGCCTCGCGGACGTCGAGCATCGTCCAATGTGCGATGGTGAACGCGACGTGGACGGCCGCGATGGTGGCAAGGACGCGCGCGGCGCGGCCGTCGTGTCGCGCACGCGTGAGTTGGCGACAAGACAACATCGACGCCAACACCAGCGGAGGCCAGAACGCGATCCAAAGCCGGGGCAGTTCGTATTGCACGCCGATGACGTAGGTGATCAGCATGATCGCGAGGGTGGCGAGAAACAGTCGCTCGCCGAATCGGAATGGCCTCGATTTCCATCGTCGCAAGCGCAAAACGGCGAACGTCCAGATCGCCGGCGAGACGAACAGCAGGAAGATCGGCAGGCCGATGATAAACCAGAGGCCGCGGTCGAATGCGAGCTCGCGCTGGATCTGCTCGAAGTGGTGCGACAACGCCCAGACCGTCGCGATCATGTTCCAGCCGAGGCACAGGTAGAGCAGCACGACGACGATCGCCGCGCCGAGAATCGCGGGCACGATATTGCGGCGCACGCGCGAGATCGACGGTTCGTGCCAGACGCATGCGATCAATACCGCGAGCGCGATCCAGATCGACAGCAGCGTGACGGTCGTCGCAGTCACCAGCAGCGCGCCGGCCGCGATCGAAAGCAGCCGGCTGTTCCGCTTCCACCCGGCGAACCATGCCCAGAGCATGAGATTGATCAGCAGAAGCTGCGCCGGATCTTTGCCGGGGCCGAAGTGCGCGGTGGCGGGATTGAATGTGACCACGATCGCGAACAGCACCGCGCCCGCGGCCGGGAGATACACCCGCGCCAGCGCGTACGCGACAAACCCCGACACCACCCACGCTAACTGAAGAATCGTCGCGAGGCGCAGGCCGGTCACGCCGGTCGGGATGTCGTCGTCCCGCATGCGGGCTGAATCGCGCAGGTATCGCGCGACGGGGTCGGACAGATCGAGATCGCGTGCTCGAATCGCGTAGGTCAGCAGCGTGATGCCTGGTGGGTTGGAGATCACGCGGGCGCCGTTCGCCTGCATCACTGAGCGCTTCGCCCGGGCATCGAA
>JACMJD010000141.1 GCA_014380825.1 Phycisphaerae bacterium
CCGATGATGACGATCGGGCCAAGCATTCATTCGTCATATAGGAAGTGGCGCGCAGCGCGAAGAGAGAAAGGCTTTGCTTGAGACGGATGTTGTGACACGGGCTACCAGCCGGTGCGCGCGATGTGAATCGTCAGCACGGGCTGGTAGCCCGTGTCAACAAGATAGTTTCTTATTCGCTCCTCTCGCGCATCGCGCTAAGCAGCGCCTCGCCGTACATTTTTACCTTCATCGGGCCCATGCCTTTGACTTGCTCGAGCGATTGAAGATCCGACGGCGATGATCTGGCAATCAGCTTCAACGTGCGATCGTGGCAGATGCAGTACGGCGGCAGTTGCCGCTCGCGCGCCAGCACAGTTCGCGCGGCCCTCAGTCGCTCGAATCGCTCGAGCGTTTCCGGGTCGACCTGCTCGAACGATTCGTCTTCGTCGACCGATTCGGATCGCGCCCGGCGCCCACGCGGATTTGTCCCCAGCGCTCGCGGGTTCGTGCCCGATGCGCGTGTGCCGGGCCGCGGCATCAGATCCGCCAGCGACACCGGCGGCGGCGCTTCGCCCTTCATGACAGCGATTCCGGCAGCCGTCAGCTCGATCACCGGGCGGAACTTCACGCCATCCGGATCGCGCTGCTTCGCCAGGCCGGCTTCCATGATTCGATGCAGCATCGCGATCACGCGCTTGGCGGTGTGCAGCCGCATCAGGCCGAAAACGGTCAGTTGATCGAGCTGCCATCGCGTCAAACGTTCGCTTTGCGCGCCGGTCAAGACTTCCGCGACCACACCCACTCCAAATTTCCCGCGCAGCCGTGCGATCGCCGACAGAATCTGTCGCACCAGCGTCGTCACTTCGTCTGAAATGATCGCGGCCGGTATCAACGATGGATCGATTTCTCCACGCCGGCAGATATCGCATTGGCAATCGGTTACCTCGGTCGCATCGCCGAAATAATCCAAAATCATCTGTCGGCGACACATGTGCGACTGCGCGTAGGTGATCACGCGATCGAGCTTGTCGCGCGCGAATTGCTTTCGTTTTTCCAGGACGCCCGGCTCGACGCTGCCGGCGGATTCTTCGCCCATCTTGTCGATGAAGAATTCCTGGATGAACCGATCCTGATAACTGAACAACATCACGCATCGCGACAACCGTCCATCGCGCCCCGCGCGGCCGGCTTCCTGGTAATACGCTTCGAGCGTGCCGGGCATGTTGTAGTGAATCACCAGGCGAATGTCGGGCTTGTTGATGCCCATGCCGAACGCGTTCGTGGCCACCGCGATTGCGCCGGCCGTTGACATGAACTTTTCCTGATTTGATGTGCGATCGGCCTGATCCATCCCCGCGTGGTAGGCGAACACCTTGCGATCCGGCAGATGCCGTGTGAGCAGATCCGCGACCTCATCAACTTTTTTTCGCGTCGAGCAGTACACGATCAAGCTGCCCGCCTCGCGCTTGGTGAGTGCGAGCAATTCGACATCTTTCTCCGAAACTTTGGATGTCCGCCGCGATTCGTACGCGAGGTTTGGCCGATCGAATCCCGTCACGACGACGGTGGGATCGTTCAGCCCGAGCCGTTCGATGATGTCGAGACGAACGTCTTCGGTCGCGGTCGCGGTCAGTGCGATC
>JACMJD010000142.1 GCA_014380825.1 Phycisphaerae bacterium
ACGGAAGCGACGTCAACCGCCAGCCCGAGATCCCTCGCTTCGCTCGGGATGACGGGTCTCTTCGAAGTAAATTCCGCGGTGCCTTGAAGTATCTGTCGCTCGGCTTTACACATATTCTTCCCCACGGCTTCGATCACGTGCTCTTCGTCGTCGGCCTGTTTTTGCTCAGCCCGAAGTTGAAGCCGCTGCTGTGGCAAGTCACCGCGTTCACGATTGCGCACTCGATCACGCTGGCGTTGTCGCTGTATGGCGTGGTGCGATTGCCGCCGACGATCGTCGAACCGCTGATCGCGCTGTCGATCGCGTTTATCGCGATCGAAAATCTCTGCACGACCAGGCTCAAACCCTGGCAGCCAGCGGTCGTGTTCGGCTTCGGGCTGATTCACGGCCTCGGTTTCGCGGGCGTGCTGCGCGAGGCGGGCCTGCCGCAATCGCAGTTCGCGACGGCGCTGGTCAGCTTCAACATCGGCGTCGAAGCCGGCCAGCTCGCCGTGCTGGCGCTGGCGTTCGGCGCGGTCGGATTGTTCCGACAACGCACCTGGTATCGCAGCGCGATCGCGGTGCCGGCATCGTTCGCGATCGCACTCATCTCGGTGTTCTGGACGATTGAGCGCATCTACCACGCGACGTAAGAATTTAGCCACAAAGGCACGAAGGCACGAAGGCACGAAGATGTTCAAAGCAAAATCGGAATCTGCTGTTTCCCCGTCTTCCCTTCGTGTTCTTCGTGCCTTCGTGACCGCATTTCTCTTCTTCGCAACCGTCGCGAATGCAGAGGTGAAAGTCGTCATCGATCGCAACGACAACGCCGAAGCCTCGGCCGACTTCAAGTTCAAAGACGTGGCGTCGCCGTCGTCGAACGATACCGCTAGGCGTGCAACCGTGTCGATCATTGATGGCCATCGCGATCGCAACAGCGCCGAGCTGTCGAAGCTCACCGATGGCGAAGCGCCGGAGGACGCGGATCAGCCGTCGGAAAATGTTTTCTTCGATGAGCAAACCGACGGCGGACGAATCCTGTTCGACCTCGGCAGCGCGAACACCATTAAGCGGATCAACACATATTCCTGGCACGCGGCCGATCGCGGGCCACAGGTGTACGTCGTGTACGGATCGGACGGGCGAGCGAAGAATTTTGACGCCGCGCCGAAGAGCGGAATCGATCCGGAGAAATCGGGCTGGACGAAAATCGCGTCGGTCGACACACGATCCAAAGCGAAATCCGATGCCGGCGGACAGTACGGTGTAAGCATCTCGGATTCATCGGGCGCGATTGGCGAGTACCGCTACCTGCTATTCGACATTCGCAGCACCGAAGATGCGGACGACTTCGGCAACACGTTTTTCAGCGAAATCGACGTGATCTCGAACGACGACAAAGCCTCGGCCGCGACGACGACCCAGCGCATCAAGCTGGCCGGCAAGTTCGTCACGATCGATGCCACGCAGGCGCCGGATCTGAAGGAATGGGCACAGACAAAGCTGCTGCCGGTCTGCGATGAGTGGTATCCGATCATCGTAAAAATGCTCCCCAGCAAAGGTTACACCGCGCTCGAGAAGTTCACGTTGGAGTTCCGCAACAATCTAAGCCCCGGCATCCCCGCCTACGCCAGCGGCGGGCGGATCGTGTGCAACACGCAATGGTTCCGAGAAAATCTCAACGGCGAAGCTCGCGGCGCGGTTGTGCACGAGATGGTACACATCGTTCAAAGCTACGACCGCGCCAAGCGCGACAACGCCGCGGGCGCTAAGAATCCCGGCTGGATGGTCGAAGGCATCGCCGACTACATCCGCTGGTACAAATACGAACCCGAATCGCACGGCGCCAACATCCGCGATCCGAGCAAGGCGAAGTTCGACGCGAGCTATCGCGTGACGGCCAACTTCCTGAGCTGGGTGACCGAAACGTACGAGAAGGATCTGATCGCCAAGACGAACGCCGCGATGCGCGATGGGAAATACAACGACGAGTTGTGGAAGCAGCTCACCGGCAAAACAGTTGAAGCACTCGGCGAGGAATGGAAGGCGAGCTTGAAGTCGCGCTGAGTTGCCCACCTTGGAGCTGCTTTTCTTTTCTGCTCATTCCGGCTGGAATGTAGCCATGGCCAACGCCTTCGGAAAAGACAAGAGTTTTCTGGTCCGCTCAGACCGGCCCTTCAACGGTGGACCGCCGCCGGGGCGGGTGCTGGAGTCGTTCATCACGCCGGTGCCGGATTTCTTCGTGCGGGCGCACGCGGTTGATGTGCCCGTAGTCGATGTCGGATCGTACGCGCTGGAAGTTGGCGGGTTGGTGCGATCGCCGTTGACGTGTTCACTGTCGGATCTGCGGTCGAAGTTCGCGACTCATCAACTCACCGCGACGATGCAGTGCGCCGGCAATCGGCGAGATCAACTGATCGCGATCGAAGCGATTCCCGGCGAAGTGCCGTGGGGCTGCGAAGCGATCAGCAACGGGCAGTGGGAAGGCGTTCGATTGAGCGACGTGCTCGAAGCCGCTGGCGTGGATTCGGCCAGCGGGGCGGCACACGTTGAGTTCATCGGCCTGGATCAAGTCGATCGCCACGGCCAGGTGTTCAGCTACGGCGGATCGATCCCGCTCGACAAGGCGCGCCAGCCGGAAGTGCTGCTGGCGTGGTCGATGAACGGCAAGCCGCTCGAGCCGATTCACGGATTTCCGCTGCGCATGATCATCCCCGGCTACATCTGCGCCCGCAGCGTGAAGTGGCTGAAGCAGATCAACGTCCTGGGTCATCCTTCGCAGAATTATTTCCAGTCACATGCGTACAAGCTCTTCGGATCCCACGTGCGAGCGGCGACCGTCGATTGGAACGCCGGCGTGATGATCGGCACGACGCAGGTGACGTCGGCGATCACGTCGCCCGGGCAAGGCGCATCGATCACCGCCGGAAATGTCCGAATCGCCGGTTGGGCGATCGCGGGGGAGCGCGCGGTTGAGCGCGTGGAAGTCTCCGCCGATGGCGGGAAGAACTGGTCGGTTGCAGAATTCGCGGATCAACAAGACAAACCGGACCGATGGACCTGGCGATTCTGGGAAGCGCGTGTGTCGTTGTCGCCGGGCCATTATCAGATCGTCGCGCGTGCGACGGATTCAGCGGGCACGACGCAGCCGCCGGATGCAAAAGCGCTGTGGAATTTCAAGGGGTATATGAACAACGCGTGGCATCGGGTGGATGTCGACGTCCGATGAAGAGAAAAGGCATGTCTGCACGACAAAAAACTCCGCCGATCGTGGGGATCGGCGGAGTTGGCTTTCACTACAAAAGGGAGCTTCAAGTTACGCGCGTCGACGTCGCGCCAAGCCCAGGCCGGCGAGCGCGAGGATCGCCAGCGAGGCCGGTTCGGGGACTACACCGCCGGCAACGAATTCAACCTGGAACAGGCTGGTGTCGATGATCTCCGCCGTTGTCGTCGCGCCGGACGGCCGGATGCCGAACGTGTCGTAGGTGAAGCTGTTCGGCGTGGGGTCGTTGAACAGGACCTGCGCCACGCCGTCGTTGTCGAGCGTGCCGCCGGTGATCTTCACATCAATGTCCAGGCCGGTTCCGTTGCGGGTCATGTCCCAGACCAGCGTGTATTCCGTACCGTTGTCGTACCCGTGATTTCCGGTGGCGGCGCCGGTGGTACCGACCGCGAGCCAGTTGCCGCTGGTGCTGAGCAGGTCGCCGCTGGCGACGTTGCGTTCCATCAGACGGAACGGGCTGGAGTTGCCCAGCGTGCTGGACATGTTCGTGAACATCGCATACCCGCCGAAAGCCGCGCTGGCCGGAGCGCCGTTGGCGGTCAATCGGCTGGCGCCGTCGGTCGGTGTGTCCACCAGCGCGAAGCGGAAGTTCTGGCTGGTGTTTGTGCCGCCGTTGTTGATGTTGGTGGGCGTGAACTTCCAGGTGACGCGAAGCTTGTCGCCGTTGTTGGCGAGATTGACGACGTTGCTGCCGGGCGTGAAGTAAGTCGTCCATGAGGCGGACGACGTAACGGTCGGCGCCGAAAACTTACCGCGCTGTGGGCCGTTCGCGCCGACCGGATCGAGCGTGCCGTCGCCGCCTTGATACCAGACGGATTCCAGGTCGCCGTCGCCGTCGGTGTCGACGCCGTGTTCCGAATGGATCGGGGCGGCCGGGTCGCTGTCGACCGCATCTTTCCACGTATCGCGCACCAGGACCTGTGCGTGCCCGAAACTGGCGAGCACCAAAGTTGCAATGCCGGCCTGTGCTGCGATGAACCAACGGCGACGACGCGCAAGCGCGCAAGACGATGACTCGGTCATGTTTCCTCTCCTCGTGTGATTTGAAACCAAACCCTCTAGCCCAACGCGTGAAGCACCCGCAGGATGATCGCGCGTGCGTGAAAGAACAGGTGTACGCCAGCGGACACGCTTCCGCGCAGTGAATTGTCTATCATTCTTGCATCTGCAAATTTCGATAATGCGGCGATGCCGCAAATTCTCAATTGAATCGCAAACCCGGGCTCGCCACGACTGAGCGGTAGGGGCGAGGTTCACGAAAGCAGGCCGAAATCGGGTCAAAACAGGCGTGACCAAAACTCTAAAGGTCTAGGCGCGATTTCGAAACGGTATTTACTTGTAGGCGGAGGCGCGCCCGCCTAGTTTTGCGGGATTGTGAATCGGAGGCGGAGGAAAAATGTCAACGAAACGAGCATTTAATTTGTCTATTCCATCTCATCGGTCGTTGCGCGGCGCGGCAGCGCTTGCGCTGGCAGTCTCGTCGTGCATTTCCACAGTTCAATCGAGCGCGCATGCAGCCAGCGGAAGCTGGACCGGCGCCGCGCTCAACAGCGATTGGACCAACCCGCTGAACTGGGACACCATTCCCGGCGCGAACAACGGCACGTTCGTCAGCACCGACATCGCAACATTCGGCGATTCGACCAACGGCAACGCCGTGACGGTCGACCTGAATCGCAACGTGCTCGGCATGACGTTCAACACCACGGCGACCACCGTCGGCGGATTTGCGATTGGCACGCTCGCGGTAAACGGCGGCAACACGCTTTACTTGAGCAACGGCGGCACGATCAATGTGCTGGCGACCAACGCGACGAACACTTCGATCTCGATTCACGCGCCGATCGTGATGGCGGACACCACGTACACGCTGCTCAACAATTCGACGACCCCGACTTCGGGGCTAAAGCTCAACAGCGGATTCACCGGCGGCGCCAGCGGCGCGACGACGGTCACGCTCGACGGCACCAATAGCAGCGCGGCGACCACCAGCAACTCGCAGATTCTCGGTCCGATCACCAACGGCGCATCCAGCAGCCTGAGCGTGGTGAAGAACGGCACGGGTGTCTGGGAACTGCGCCCGACGTTCGACGCTAACACCTATAGCGGAGACACGATCATCAACGGCGGCTTGTTGCGACTGATGAGCACGGTCGGCTCGATGTCGCCCAATTCGAATTACATCATCAACGGCGGCACGCTGCGCCCGAACTTTAACGGCGTCACCGGCAAGAGCATCAAGGTAAATTCCGGCGGCACACTGCAAGCGTCCGCCGATGCGGTCATCAACAGCTTGAACGCAACCAGCGGCCCGTCGCTTTGGTTCAACTTCACCGGAACCACCGGCCCGATCACGATGGGCGCGTTCGTGAACTTCGTCGGCACCACTGCCGGGCAGGGCGGGTTCAAGCTGTCGAACCAGGACGCGACCGGCAAAGTCAGTTACAGCAAAGGCATGGATCTGGGCACAGTCCAGCGCCCGTTCGACATCGCGCAGTCGGCCACCAATCTCGGTGCGGACGACAACGATCTCCAGGTGAACGGCGCGGTAAACGGCGCGGGCGGCGGCATCACCAAAATAGGTCCCGGCACGCTGAAGCTGAACAACGCCGCGAACGGATTCACCGGCGCATTGGAAGTTCAGCAGGGCACGGTGCGATTTAACTCGCCCGATGCGCTCACCGCGAAACCGGCGGTCATAATCAGCGGCGGAAATCTGGATGTCTCGTCGCTCACGCAAACAATCGGCGCGCTTCAAATAAACAGCGGCACGATCAGCGCATCGTCGGGCGGCGGTGGCACGGTCGCCACGCCCAGCATCTCGATGAACGTTCCCGCCGGCGCGCTGGCGCAGGCCAGCGCGGTTCTCGCTGACTCCACCGGATCGGCCACGCTCACGAAAACCGGCGCGGGCACCGCCACGCTCACGGCGGTCAACACGTACACCGGCGGGACGAACGTCAACGCCGGCACGCTGCGCATCGCGACGACCGGAACGGTCGCCAACGGAAATCTCACCGTCAACGGCACCGGACTCGTCCACGTTAATGCGGGTCGGCCCGATCCGCTGAAGGTCGCGGCGCTCAGCGTAACCGCCGGCGGAACGGTCGACCTGAACGACAACGATCTGATCGTGACGGCCGGTACATCGAACGCGGTTCGAACGCTGATCGCCAACGCACGCAACGGCGGCGCCTGGAACTTGCCCGGCCTGACCAGCTCGAACGCACGCAACGCCTCGCCGAAGAATCGCGGGCTCGGCGTGCTGACCGGCACGGAATACATCGCCGTCAACGGAACGACATTCGGCGGCGTCGCGGTCAACAACTCCGACGTGCTCGTAAAGTTCACCTGGAACGGCGACACCGATTTCAACGGCGTGGTCGACTTCGACGACTACTCCCGCACGGACGGCGGCTTCAACAACAATCGCACCGGCTGGCTGAATGGTGACTTCGACTACAACGGCATCGTCGACTTCGACGACTACAGCCTGATCGATCAAGCCTTCAACACGCAGTCCGGCACGCTTCGCCGCGCGATGTCTTACCTGGACGGCAGCGATCGCAGCGACAAGGGAATGGACGCGCCGTCACTTCAGTTCGTCCAGGAGCACTTACAACAGTTCGGCGAACAATACGCCGCCGGCTTCCTGGCATCCGTGCCGGAACCGACCAGCGCGTTGGCAATCAGTGGGCTGGCCGGTTTAGCGGCCAGCAGGCGCCGCAGGCAGCGCAAAACGCAAGCCGGGCGATAAACTGATCGCACGCACATGGCAACCGCACCGACGACCCGTCCCACCACGCTCGGTCTGTCGCCCAGCTTTGGCTTCGGCGATCGCCTTGGCCTGGCGACGCCTGGCCATGTCGAATCGCTTCGACGCGCGCGAGCGTCGGCGATCCTTCCGATCTTCGCCCAGCAATCGATCCGCGAAATGACGCGAACAAACCGTTCACCTCAACAGGTGATGGACGATGCGCAAGCGGGCGCGGCCAATGCGGGATTCGTGGGCGCGCGCGGGGCGGATGCCGATCATCTGAAAACGCCCGAGGATGTCGATCGCACCGCCGATGCGGGATTCGTGTTCTACACGATCGACCCGTCAGGCTTCGTCGACGCGCAGGCCGACGATTACTCGGCCGACGATCTCGCGCGGCGCGCGGATGAGCTTCGCGATGAAGCGTCCTGGATCTCGAACTACGTCGGTCAGCAGATCAAGCTGCGGAGCGGCACAACGCTGAATCTCCACGAGCACGTCTGTCAGAAAGCGGCCGTGAAATACGGCAAGGCCGTGAACCACGCGTGCACGTTGGCCGAGCACATCGCGCGGTCGGCGGCGCAGCGGAGTCAGCCGTACGAGATCGAGCTGAGCGTCGACGAAACGCCGCAGCCCACGACGCTGGCGGAACATTACATCGTCGCGCACCGTTGCCTGTCGCGCGGGATGAAGCTGGTCAGCCTGGCGCCGCGCTACGTTGGCGATTTTGAAAAGGGCGTTGATTACAAGGGCGACCTCGCGGCGTTCGAGCGCTCGCTCGCCGACCATGCGGCCATCGCCGAAATGCTCGGGCCGTACAAGCTCAGCCTGCATAGCGGATCGGACAAGCTGTCGATTTATCCCGCGTTCGCACGGATCACGAAAGGTCGCTTCCATGTGAAGACGGCGGGCACGAGCTATCTCGAAGCGCTGCGCGTTGCCGCGCGACATGACGAGCAACTCTTCCGTCGCATCATCGACTTCGCCCGCACGCGCTACGACACCGACCAAGCCACGTATCACGTCTCGGCCACGCTCGACTCAACGCCGGCGCCGTCCGATGTGCCCGATGCGCAAAAGTTGGAATCGATCTACCTGGAGCGTTGGCCCGATGTCGCGCCAAACAAAGGATTCACCGCGCCTGGCCGGCAGATTCTTCACTGCACGTTTGGCTCTGTGCTGACGGACGCGACGCTGGGAAAAGATCTGCGCGATGTGCTGAACACGCATCAGGCGACGTACACCGAAGTGCTGGCTGATCATTTCGCTCGGCATCTCGCGGCGCTATCGCGTGGACTCTAAGAGCGTGTCATGCTGAGGTACTCCGAAGCATCTAGCCCAACCGACGAAGGGAGCAAGATGCTTCGGAGTACCTCAGCATGACAGGCGCTTCTATCGATCACTCATCCCACGAGTGGGCTTGGTCTTGGCGGCCGGTTTGCGATAGGAACCTGGCGTCAATCCGAGTTTGCGACGGAACACGGCCGTCATGTATGCCTGGCTTCTAAATCCGCAGCGGTCGGCGATCGCCTTCAATTCCAACGCCGTGCTGCTGAGCATTTCGATCGCTTTATTCAGGCGTAATCGGACGATCTCTTCGTTCACCGTTCGGCCCAGCAGGTTGCGGAAGCGTCGCTCGAGCACGCTGCGCGACAGCGGCACCTGGCGGACGACTTCCGGTACGTCGATGCCGTCGCAGGCGCGGTCGCGGATGAAGCGCAGAGCCCGGGCGATCAAGTCGTCGTCGATCGCGAGGATGTCGGTCGAGGCGCGTCGCGCCACGCCGGCGGGCTCGATGTAGATCGGGTCTTTCGGGATCGGCCGGCCGTTGATCATGTCGTCCAGCACGGCGGCGGCCTGGTAGCCGCGCTGTTTGTCGTTGATGATCACGCTGGACAAAGCCGGCCAGGCGATGTGACAGATCGGAGCGTCGTTGTCCGCGCCGATCACCGCGATCTGCTCCGGCACCGAAACGCCCGCGCGTAAACACGCCTCGAGAAACTGCTGGCCCATCAAGTCGGTGCTGGCCATCACGCCGATCGGTTTGGGAAGTGAATCGATCCAGCGCACGAGCGCATTCTGCTGCTGCTCGAAGCTCATCGGTCCGCCCGCGCCGGCGAGCGGCTCAACGCCGAACACGTCGCAGTCAAATCCCTTAGATCCAACGGCCGAGACGAACCCTTCGCGTCGCCGGCCCGACCAGTATTTGTCCGGCTGTTCGAGAAATCCGAAATGCCGGAACCCGCGTTCCAGCAGATGCTCGGCGCCGACGCGACCGATCGAGAAGTCGTTCGCATGAACGAGCGGCACGCCCGGCAGGGTGAGCGCGCCGGCGACGTCGACCACCGGCAGGCCACGCTGCTTGAGCAGCGGATCATCCGGCTCATGCACGGCGGCGATGATGCCGTCGCCCTCCCAATGCAGCAGCCATTCGCCCAGCGCCTTTTCGACGCCCACGGGTTTCAGGTACACGGCCCAGGGCTCGTGTTCCTGGATGTACTGGGCCACGCCGCGCAGCATCTGGCGGCGCGGCGCGACGGCGGTATCGACGATCAGCGCGACATGCCGGACCCGCCGCGCACCAATGATTTGGGTCCGCACTGGCCGCGACTCGGTTTCTACAGCACGTTTCCTGCGCTTTGCCGTTTTCGCCATGAAAATGCCTCGATCCCGGTGCCGCGATTTCGAAAAAGCGATCGCGAAGAACGCAATGATTACCAGTTGTGATGCGCTTTTCCCAGCTTAATATGGCCAATCGACAGCCGAGCGGAGTCGAACGCATTTCCGAAAAAGAGCCTGACGCGAAACAGGCCGCCAACTGGATCGGATCGTGAGTCATGGAAACGAACTCGAGAAAACAACGGAGCGGGTTCACGCTGGTCGAGCTTTTGGTGGTCATTGGAATCATCGCCGTGTTGATCGGCATCCTGTTACCGGCGCTGAGCAAAGCGCGCCGGCAGGCGCAGACGGTGTACTGCGCTTCCAACATGCGGCAGCTCTATAACGCCGCGATCATCTACTCAACGCAGTACAAGGGTTACATGCTGCCGGCGCGAACGTGGGCGGGCAGTGCGACCAACAATTTCTGGTGCGGCGTGAATGTGCTTGGACCGTTGCTGGGCGTGAAGTCGTATACGAACACAGGCACCGCGCCGCAGGATGCGCTGGATCGCATCGCCAAGCTGCTCGATTGCCCGGCGGTTGAGCGACCGAAGAACAAGAATGCCGTCCAGGTGTTCAGTGTCGACTACGCCTACAACACCAACCTCGGTGACGACCGCGCGTATGAAGCGGACGGGTTGAACAACGATGGCAGCGCTTATAGCCCCACGATGAAGGACTGGGCATTCTTCAAGAAGCTCGTCACGATCCCGCCCAACGTGCTGGTTGCGATCGATGCAACGGATATTCAACGCGCCGACGATGAGCGCTTCGATAGCCGCGATGACCTGACCTGGAAGAAGCGCATTGCCGGCAACCCGCACACCGGCAGAGCGAACGCACTGTTCATTGACGGCAGCGTTCGTCTGGTGTTCGCGTACAACCCGCCTAACGGTGGTCAGCTTCCGCCTGATCCGGTCGGCACCGCGCCGGCAGAATTCACGGCAAATCCAAAAGCGTGGACGCAGCTCGAAGACTGGATGCTGCGATATCCCAGGCCAACCGATTCGCAATCCACGAAAGATAACAATCGCTGGAAAAAGGGTCGCCAGCTTCCGTTCTAAATCCACGTGGTAGGTCGCGAAGAGGGCTTTTCGTTCGGAGTGGTTCGCACGAAGGTGCACGTCGTACGCGCCAACGCACAGGGAAAATGATGAACATTCGCCACCGCCGTCAGAATATGTTGATGCACGCCGTCGCCGCGACGATCGCGGCGAGCGCCGTGCCGGCGCTCGCGATCCCGGCGTTTCCCGGCGCGGAAGGCTTCGGCGCGAATTCGGTCGGTGGGCGCGGCGGCGATGTGTATCACGTCACTAGCCTCGCCGACACGCTCACGCCCGGCACGCTGCGATACGGCCTGCGCGAAAGCGGCTTCCCCGCCGCGGGCCGAACAATCGTGTTTGATGTGGGCGGCGTGATCAATCTCACCGCGTCGCTGGATATTAAGAATATCTCGAAGGTCACGATCGCCGGGCAGACCGCGCCAACGCCCATTACGATCGTCAACGACACGATCCAGATCACCGGCAGCAACAATCGCAACACGAACGATATCGTCATGCGTTACCTGAACGTGCGCAAAGGCACGGGCAATGGCGACGACGCGATCTCGATCAAGGGTTCGCCGGGCGTAGGGTTCACGACGAACAACATCATCGTTGATCACATCTCCGGATCGTGGAGCGAAGACGAAGTCATCTCGGTTACTCAGCGCGCCAGCAACGTGACCGTGCAATATTCGATGATGAGCGAAGCACTCACGAGCAACCACGCGTACGGCGCGCTGGTTCGGCCGATGGTGGATTCGAACGTGACCTACAGCCACAACCTGTTTTCGAACCAGAAGAGCCGCAACCCTCGACCCGGCACGTATGACGGGAAGAAGCTCAACTTCGAATTCAGCAACAACGTCGTCTACAACTGGTCCGACCGCGCCGGCTACGCCGGCGGTAGCAGCGAAGGCGACACCGAATATGTAGACATGAATTACGTCGGCAATTACCTGATTGCCGGCCCGAGCACGCCCGCCGGATCGAAGCGCACCACCGCTTTCACGCGCGATGGCGCCGATTCGCCGATCCTCGTGCATATGTACCAGTCGGGAAATCTGATCGATTCCAACGCCGGCCCGACACGCGACGGCGTGAACACCGAATGGGGCATGTTCGCCAACTGGGACGGCTCAACCACCACCGCCTGGCCCAGCAACACAGGCACGGACACCGATCTGCGTCGCGCGACTGAATTTGCGTTTTCAGGAATAACTGCCGATCCGGCGCAGGTGGCGTATGACAAAGTCATCGCGTCGGTTGGCGCGTTTCCGTATGCACGCCATTCGATCGACCAGCGCTTGATCGGCAACGTCCTGAACTACACCGGCTCCGCCCCGATCACCGCGCCGGACACGACCGAGTGGAACAACCTGCTCGCCACGCCGACGGTGAATCGCCCGGCTGGTTTTGATTCGGACCAGGACGGGATGCCGAACAATTGGGAAGTTGCCCGCGGGCTGAATCCGAACCTCGACGATCACAAGCTGGTTGCATCAAACGGCTGGACGAACCTGGAGAATTATCTCAACGAGCTGACGTTCATCGCCAACTGGAACCTGAATGCCGACGCGAATTGGTCTACGATTCTCGGCTGGGCGGGGGAGCAGCCGAATTCGATCCTGGCTACGGCGAATTTTGTCGCCGGCATCACCGCGCCGCGCACGGTGATGGTCGATGCGCCGGTCACCGTTGGGCAAATGGCCTTCGACGGCGCGCAGAGCTATACGCTGGCGGGTACGGGCGCGAATTCGATTACCGTCGACGTCGTCGGCGGCACCGCCGCAATCGCGGTGTTGAGCGGGCAGCACAATGTCGCCGCGCCGCTTGTGCTGAATGACAACACGCAGATTACCGTCGCGCCGGGCAGCAGCCTGAACGTCAGTGGCGCGCTGACGGCGACAGGAAAGACGATCAGCAAGTCCGGCGCGGGGGCGGCGACCTTCCAAAACGTGCGCGCCGCCGGATTGCTCGTTAACGACGGAACTGTCCGCATCACGCCCAACGGCGGCAACGCCGGCGCGAGCCAAGTCCAGACTCTCGGCATCGCCGGCGGCACCACGCCCACGGTGATGTTTGATCTGGCGGATAACGACATGATCGTCGGCACCGGCACGAGCCGCGCGACGCTCGAAGCGCAAATCGCCTACGCCCGCAATGGCGGGGCGTGGGATCGCCCCGGCATCACCAGCTCCGCCGCCGCCGGCAACGCGCTGCACAGCACGACGCTGGGCGTCCTTAGCGGCGCGGAATATTCCAGCGTCGGCGGCGACGGAACATTTGATGGCCTGAATTACATCGCGACCGATTCACTGATCAAATACACCTACTACGGCGATACGGATTTCAACGGCGTCGTCGACTTCGACGACTACAGCCGCGCCGACGCCGGCTTCAACAACAACCGCACCGGCTGGCTGAATGGTGATTTCGACAGCAACGGCATCGTGGATTTTGACGACTACTCGCTGATGGATCTGGCATTCAACACGCAATCGCAAACCCTGAAGCGCGCGATCGCGTGGGTGAACGGCGATGATCGCAGCGCAGATGGAATGGACGATCCGGCGCTTCGATTGGTGATGCAGCATTCCGAACAATTCGGCGCGGTTTATCAGCAGAGCTTTTTGAATGCCGTTCCGGAACCGGCGGCCGTTTCGGGCGTGATGACGATGGCTTTATTTGTTTCCACTCGGCGCGCACGCCGGCGTGGGGTTCGAGCAATCTAATGCGTGATGTGATCTCAGTTGTCCTGGCCGGCATCGGTGGATACGGACGGATGTATCTGTCCCATCTGCTGGATGGCCCCGAAGCGCGCGCGTGCAAGATCGTCGGCGTGGCCGACCCGTTGCCGCAGCGATGCGATCGGCTGGCCGAGGTTCAGGCTCGATCAATTCCGGTTTACGAATCGCTCGAATCGTTCTACGAAACACAGCACGCGGATCTGGCGATCATCGCCACGCCGGTGCATCTGCACAGCAAGCACATCCTGCTGGCGCTGTCGCGCGGCAGCCACGTGCTGTGCGAGAAGCCGCTGGCGTCTTCGATGAACGACATCGCCGAGCTGATCGAATCGCGCGATGCGGCGCATCGACACGTGGCGATTGGCTATCAGTGGTCGTTTTCGCCCGCGATCCGGCAATTGAAGCGCGATGTCGCGCTGGGCGTGCTCGGCAAACCGCTGCGCATGCGCACGATGGTGCTCTGGCCGCGCGGGGAAGAATATTACGCCCGCAACGGCTGGGCCGGGCGCGTGAACGATCTGGAAACCGGCGCGCCGGTTCTCGACAGCCCGCTGCACAACGCGTGTGCGCACTTCGTACACAACATGTTCTACATCCTTGGCGATGCGCGCGATGCGCGAGCGTATCCATCCGACGTAACGGCTGAGCTCTATCGCGCCAACACGATCGAAAACTACGACACCGCCGTCGTGCGCTGCACGATTGGGAAAGACGTCGATGCGATGATGGTCGCCTCGCACGCGGTGCCCAAGCGCTGCGGGCCGGTGTTCAGCTACGAATTCGAACACGCGACGGTGAGCTACGACGACGCGAAGAATTCCGAAGGAGTAACCGCGCGTTTCCACGACGGCCGCGTGAAAAGCTACGGCCAGCCGTGCGCGTCGAACGATCCGACAAAGCTGTGGCACATGGTGGATTGCATTTGCACCGGCGACGCCCCCATGTGCGGGATCGAAGCCGCCGCCGCGCAAACCGCGCTGGTGTGCGCCGCGCAGGAATCCGCCGTGCAGATCGGCACGTTCCCGACGTCGTCGGTCGTCATGCAGCCAGGCGAGAACGGCACCTTGCGATGGGTGCAGCAGCTCGAGACGCAGCTCAAGAGCTGCTATGAATCGATGCGATTGCCGAGCGAAGCGCGACTGTCGTGGGGCAAACCCGGTAATCGGGTTGAAGTCGAACCACCGACACTGTTCCTCGTGCCGGTGAATGGCAAGCACAATGGCAACGGGAACGGGAACGGCAAAGCGCACGCGCCGAAGCTCACGACGACCGTCTTCGTCCCGCGCGTTCCCGCTTCGCGAGCTCCCCTGGCGGAACCCAACTGACCTGAAGCCGTTGTCCGAAGCCGATTCAAGATGCAAGTCGAGGCCTGTCATCCTGAGGTACTCCGAAGGATCTAGCTCACTTGTCGAAGCAGGCCAGATGCTTCGGAGTACCTCAGCATGACATCGCCGTGGCGGGCAGTGGATTTGCCTAGGACGACGTGGCGCCACGATTATTGCTGATCACGATGTTTCGCGTTCGTTCGCCGCGCTGCTCGACGAGCTTCCCATCATCCACGCTGCACCCGTGAACGAACGCGCCATCGACATCGTTCAGTAAAATGGCAGGACCCAGTTGCCCATGCACCTGGACATGTGAAAGTTCGACACCCTTCACGTTTCGCATCACGAATCCGGCCCGGCAGAGCTTTTCGATTCCCGGCGCCATGTCCGATTC